>NZ_RCVK01000356.1:0-12575 GCF_003667485.1 Micromonospora sp. BL1 | reverse complement strand
GTCCGTTTCACGACGTCTGCGAGGTGCCGCAATTCCAAGATCGACGACAACGGCCGGCACCCCTGGAAGGGGGCCGGCCGTTGTACGGGTCGGGTTACCAGACCTGCTGGACGATGTCCGCCGCCTGCTCCTCCCACTGCGCGTACGCGTACGGGTAGGCGGACACCTGGACCGTCTGCGCGGCCGTGGTCAGCGGCAGCTCGTGCCAGCCGCCGACGTTCTTCAGCGCGTTGAAGAACGCCTTGCTGGAGTACTCCGGGTCGGTGATCTGCTCGGACGTGCCCCAACCGGACGACGGGCGCTGCTGGAACAGGCCCTCCGAGTCGTGGTCGTTGTACGCGCCGAGGTGACCCAGGTTGTACAGCTTCGACTCCTGGAGCGAGGTCGCGACGCCGATCACGGCGCCCCGCTCCCCCACGCCGGTCTCCTTGGCCGCCTCCACGATGGCCTTGGCGTTGTCGAGCTGCGCGTCGTCGAGCGGGATGCGCGACTGCGCGCCCTCGACGCCGTGCGGCACGAGCTTCTCCTTGGCCGGCCGGTCGGCCCTGGTCGGCACCTTGTCCAGGCCGGTGGTCTGGCCGGGCTTCACCGACTCGGTGGAGGTCTTCTTGCCGGTGGCCAGGTCGATGGCGGCCTTGGCGCCGGCGTGCGGCCCGCTGGTGACCGGCGCGGCCACGGCGACGGGGCCGACGGCCAGTCCGCCCAGTACGGCCACCCCCGCCACGCTCAGCGCGGCACGGCGGTTACGGGAGACGGCGGCGGTCTTCGCGACGGCGGTCTTCGCGATGGCGGGGAGCCATCGAGTGAAGTGCTGCTTCACGATGGTTGCCCTTTCGATCGTTACGACGCGCTCCGGGGTGAGCGCCCCTCGAGGGACTACCGCCGGGTAGGTGTTTGGTTCCGGCGGTACGGGGGACACAACGAGCCCGCCCTGTCGGTCATTCCGGAAATGCCGGGCAGGGCGGAGGCTGCGGTCCAGGTCACCCGGAATTCCGGTCAGCAGGGGCGTGCCCACGGCAGACCGGGACGATCAGGCCGGCACGCCGAACCGGACCAGCACGTGCCAGAGCTGCTTGAGGTGCTGGAGCGTCACCTCGGCCGGTCCCCGGTCGGCCCAGCGCTGCGGCTCGCGTACCACCGAGGCGGCGGCGCGGCCGACGAGCGCCGCGTGCAGCGGCTCCCCCGGGCGGGCGAACTCGGCGTGCACGCGCGCGGCGAGCGGCGGGATGTCGGGGCCGCGGAACTCGGCGTCCACGCCGTCGACCGGCAGCACGAAGCCGGGATGGAAGCGCAGCGCCAGGCCGTGCCGCCCGGCGATCCCCTCCAGGCGCCGTCCCACGTCGGTGCCGCGGAACGACGGGTCGACCACGAGCGCCTCCACGTCGCGGGCGAGACTGATCTCGCCGTGCACCTGCGCCTCGATGTAGTCGTCCAGCGCCCGGCCGACCCGCCCGGACTCCCGTTCCCGCCGCCGCAGCAGCGTCCGCAGCAGCGTGGCGGTGTCCGTGCCGGCCACGCCCAGGGCCACGCCGGTCCCGGCGGTGGCGGTCAGCAGCGCCGCGAACACCGGCTCGAAGACGTCGACGGTGCCGAACTCGGTGGGCTCGACGTGGCTGTCACCGAAGCTGAACGTGGCCCGGGCCAGCGCCTCCGGGCGCAGCCGCAGGTGGCAGGACCCGAACCGGGGGCACGCGCCGTCGGCGTGGTCGAGCAGGTTCAGGCCGCCGTACTTCGGGCGCTCCGCGGGGAGCACGCCGGGACGCTGGTACGCGCCGCCGAACATCGCCTGCTCCCAGACGTCCCGGTCGCCGCCCGGGTACGCGGTCAGGCCGCCGTTGGAGACGCCGGTCTCGAACTGGCTGCGGTAGACGCCCTCCTCGTCCAGCGCCTCGACCACGGTGCGGCCGTCGCGCAGCACCCGGTCGGGGTGGAAGTTGAGCGTCAGCCGCCCGTTCCCGGTGATCGCGGCGACGACCTCCTCGTACCGGTAGGTCGTGCCGGAGGCCGCGAGGTGGCGGGCGATGACGGCGAGCGCCGCCGGGCGGTCGCGCTGCGCGACGTCGCGGACGTGGCGCAGCGCGGCGGACTGGGCGTCGGTGAGGACGGCGACGGGCACGGGCCCGAGTATCACCGGACGGAACGTGGTGCGGCCACACGGTTTCCGGGCCGGCGACGAGCCCGGCCCCGACGTACGGGCGGGCCCGGACCGGATCACTCCGGCCGGGCCCGCGCGGGTGTGCCGTCCTCAGTGGCCACGGGCGATCCACTCGTCCAGGTGCGGCGCCTCGGCCCCGATCGTGGTGTCGTCGCCGTGCCCGGTGTGCACCACCGTCTCCGGCGGCAGCGTGAGCAGCCGGGTACGGATCGACTCGACGATCGTGCCGAAGTCGCTGTACGACCGCCCGGTCGCGCCCGGTCCACCGGCGAACAGCGTGTCGCCGGTGAAGACCGCGCCCAGGTCGGGGGCGTACAGGCTGCACGCGCCGGGGCTGTGACCGGGCGTGTGCAGCACCCGCAGCGTGGTCCCGCCGACGGTGAACGTCTGCCCGTCGGTCAACTCGCCGTCCGGCGGCGTGTCCGGGTGCACCATGTCCCACAGCACCCGGTCGGCCGGGTGCAGCAGCACCGGCGCGCCGGTGGCCCGGGCCAGTTCGGGCGCGACCCGGACGTGGTCGTCGTGGGCGTGGGTGGCGATGATCGCCAGCACCCGCCGGTCACCGATAACCTCGCGGACGGCCGCCACGTCGTGCGGCGCGTCGAGGACGACGCACTCGGCGTCGTCACCGATCACCCAGACGTTGTTGTCCACGTCGAACGTCTGGCCGTCGAGCGAGAACGTGCCGGAGGTGACGGCGTGGTCGACGCGGCCGGTCACGGGAAGACCACCACCGAGCGCAGCACGTCGCCGTGGTGCATCCGGGCGAACGCCTCCTCGACCTGGTCGAGGGCGATCTCCTCGGTGACGAACGCGTCCAGGTCCAGCCGGCCCTGCCGGTACAGCTCGGTCAGCATCGGGAAGTCGCGGCTGGGCAGGCAGTCGCCGTACCAGCTGGACTTGAGCGCGCCGCCGCGGCCGAAGACGTCCAGCAGCGGCAGGTCGACGGTCATCTCCGGGGTCGGCACGCCGACCAGCACGACGGTGCCGGCCAGGTCGCGCGCGTAGAACGCCTGCTTCCACGTCTCCGGACGCCCGACCGCGTCGATCACCACGTCGGCGCCGAAGCCGCCAGTGGCCGCGCGGATGGCCTCCACCGCGTCGTCCTCGGAGGCGTTGACCGTGTGGGTGGCGCCGAACTTGCGCGCCCAGTCGAGCTTGCGGGAGTCGGTGTCCACCGCGATGATCGTGGTCGCGCCGGCCAGGGCCGCGCCGGCCACCGCCGCGTCGCCGACGCCGCCGCAGCCGATCACCGCGACCGAGTCGCCCCGGGTCACGTTGCCGGTGTTCATGGCCGCGCCGAGACCGGCCATCACGCCACAACCGAGGAGGCCGACCGCTGCCGGCCGGGCCGACGGGTCCACCTTCGTGCACTGTCCGGCGTGCACGAGCGTCTTCTCGGCGAACGCGCCGATGCCGAGCGCCGGGGTCAGCTCGGTGCCGTCGGTGAGCGTCATCTTCTGCGTCGCGTTGTGAGTGGCGAAGCAGTACCAGGGGCGGCCGCGCCGGCAGGCCCGGCACTGCCCGCAGACCGCGCGCCAGTTGAGCACCACGAAGTCGCCGGGCGCCACGTCGGTGACGCCGTCGCCGACCTGCTCCACGATGCCGGCGGCCTCGTGGCCGAGCAGGAACGGGTAGTCGTCGTTGATGCCGCCCTCGCGGTAGTGCAGGTCGGTGTGGCAGACGCCGCACGACTGGATGCGGACCACCGCCTCGCCCGGCCCCGGGTCCGGCACCACGATGGTGGTGACCTCCACGGGCGCGCCCTTGCGCCGCGACACGACTCCCCGGACTTCCTGGCTCACGGTGCCTCCTTCGTTACGTGCGTCTGCACCCAGAACCTACCGCTGATCATGACCCGCGAACCAATGAAGCCCGGCGGATTGTCCTGGTCATGACCGGGTACCCGGTGTGCCGGTTCTACCAGGTGGGACGGGAGTGATCATGAGGCTGTCGCATGCGCCGCTGCGGGTCGCCATCGGCGCGTACATCCTGAACTCGGGGCTGGGCAAGCGGGGCCTGGAGGGTGAGGCCGCCGCGGGCATGCACGGCATGGCGGCCGGCGCGATGCCGCAGCTGCGGCAGATCCCGCCGGACCGGTTCGCCGTGCTGCTGTCGCGCGGCGAGGTCGCGCTCGGCGCGGCGCTGCTCGCCCCGTTCGTGCCCTCGCTGCTGGCCGGGGCCGCGCTCACCGCGTTCGGCGCGGGCCTGGTGCAGCTCTACCTGAAGACGCCGGGCATGCGCGAGGGCACCAGCCTGCGGCCGAGCCAGGCGGGCATCGGCCTGGCCAAGGACGTGTGGCTGGTCGGGGCGGGGCTGACCCTGGTGCTCGACTCGCTGGTCCGGCACGGGCGCTGATCCGCCCGGAGCCGAAGCCGCGCCGGGCCGCCCGCACATCGCCGGGCCGCCCGCGTACTCAGGCGGGTGCCGCGACCGTCGCGGCGGCCCGCTCGTCGGCGAGCCGGCGACGCGCGGCGTTGCGGTAGCGCAGCACCTGCGCCGCGCCGAGCGCCCAGAGCAGGAACTGGACGGCGAACGCCCACCGGAACGCGGCCAGCGGCGGCGCGTCGTGCCCGGCGGGGGTGGCCAGGTCGAGCACCACGCCGACGGCCAGGATCAGCACGATCGAGGCGGCGAAACCGCCGACGTTGACGATGCCGGTGGCGCTGCCGATGCGGTGCACCGGGTTGAACGAGCGGGCGTAGTCGAACCCGATCATCGACCCGGGACCGTTCACCGCGAGCACAACCACGAGCGCCACCAGCAGCGCGTGCGGAGCCCGGCCGGGCCAGGCGAGCACCACCGCCCACATCCCGGCAGTGGCGGCGGTGATCGCGAAGACCAGCACCGAGCGGTGGAACGGGTAGCGGGCGCACAGGTACGCGAGCAACGGCCCGCACACGAGCGTCACCATCGTCATCACGGTGAGCAGCCCGGCCGCCGCGGTGGGCGAGAAGCCCTGTCCCTGCACCAGAAACGGGTAGCCCCACAGCAGCGCGAACACGGAGCCGGAGAACTGGGTGACGAAGTGCGTCCACAGGCCCAGCCGGGTGCCCGGCTGAGCCCACGCCTCGGCGAGCCGGCGGCGCACGGTGGCCAGGTCGGGCGCGAGCGTGGTGGCGTGCTCGGCGTGCGGGGTGTCACGGACCGCGACGAGCACCAGCAGCACCACTGTCGCGCCGAGCGCCGCGGCGGTCAGGAACGCCGGCGTCCAGCCCGCGCGGTGCAGCAGCAGCACCAGGGGTACGGCGCCGAGCACCGCGCCGAGCTGGCCGACGGTGCCGGTGAGCTGCACCAGCAGCGGATTGCGCCGGCCGGGGAACCAGAACGCGACGATGCGCAGCACGCTGATGAACGTCATCGCGTCACCGAGGCCGACGAGCACCCGGGCGGCGACCGCGAGCGGCACGTCCCCGGCGACGGCGAACATGACCTGCCCGGCCACCATCAGCGCGCCGCCGGCCAGCAGCAGCCGGCGCGAGCCGTAGCGGTCCAGCAGCACCCCGACCGGGACCTGCATGACGGCGTAGACGGCGAGCTGGGCGACGGAGAACGTGGCGAGCGCGGCGGCGTTGATGTGGAAGCGGTCCGCCGCGTCGACCCCGGTGACGCCGAGCGAGCTGCGGTGGAACACGGCGGTCAGGTACGCGGTCAGCGCCACCGCGTACACCAGGGCGGCGGGCCGGCGAGCCGCGCTCACCGCAGCGTTCCGAGCATCCGCGCGGCGGTGTCGATGTGCGCGGCGACCGCGTCGTGCCACGCCTGCGGGTCGTCGCCGTCGAGCGCGGCGAGCTGCCCGGCGTGCTCGGTGAGGGCGACCTCGGCCCAACCGGGCGAGAGCCGGAAGCTCGCCTCGCCCATGCGCAGCTGCCGGTCGCGCAGCCGGTGGTACAGCTCGGCCAGGATCTCGTTGCCGGCCGCCTCGACCACGGCGGCGTGGAACGAGCGGTCGGCGGCCATCAAGGCGGTGAGGTCACCGGCGGCGTGCGCGCGGCGCATCTCGTCCAGCCGGCGGGCCAGGTCGGCGCGCAGCTCGGCGCGGCGCGGCCAGACCCGGTCGGCCGCGTGCAGCTCGACCAGGCGGCGGGCCTCGATGACGTCGGTGATCTCCCGGGCCGACACCGGCCGGATCAGCGCGCCGCGCTTCGGGTAGAGCTTGACCAGCCCTTCGGTCTCCAGCCGCAGCAGCGCCTCCCGGACCGGGGTGCGGGACACGCCCGTCGCCTCGGCGATCTCGCCCTCGCTGACGAGCTGGCCGCCCGGGTAGACCTGTTCCAGGATGGCCTGCTTGAGGTGCCGGTACGCCCGCTCGGCGGCGGACGGCGCGACCCGGCTGGGATGCGTCATGTATCTAAGCTTGCTCCCCGGGCCGTCCGGACGGTCCGGCGCGGGCCGGGACAGTGGCGAAGGCCACGGGTCAGGCCCACAGCTTGCGCAGCAGCGCCTCCACCGCGGCGGTCCGCTCGATCTGCGGCATGTGCCCGGTGTCGCGGAACAGATGGCTGCGCGCGTTCGGCAGCCGCGTGCGGGCGTACGCCAGATGCGCGGCGGGCAGGACCAGGTCGCGCTCGCCCCAGACGAGCAGCGTGGGCAGGTCGAGCGCGGCCACCGCGTCGAGCAGGTCGGCGCGCCACTGCGGGCGTACGCCGCGCCAGGTGCCCAGGTCGCGGACCAGCTCCAGCATCACCCGGGCGGCGTGCGGCTGACCGGCCGCGGCCAGCGCGGTGGCGATCCGCTCGTCGGTGACGTACGCCGGGTCGTGGAAGATCGCCCGCTCGGTGCGCCAGGCGATCCTCGGGTGCGGGCGCAGCAGCAGCCGGGCCAGCGGGCGTACCGCCAGCAGCCGCAGCGCCACTGTCACCTCGCGGCCGAAGCCGGCGCTGTTGAGCAGCGCCAGGCTCGCCACCCGGTGCGGCGCGTCGGCGGCCAGGCGCATGGCCACCGCCCCGCCGAGGGAGTTGCCGACCAGGTGCGCCGGGCCGGTCACCCCGGCCGCGTCCAGGAAGCGGGCCACCGCGGCGGCCAGGGCCGGAAGCGTGTGCGGCCCGTCCAGCGGCGCGGAGCCGCCGTGCCCGGGCAGGTCCACCGCGAGCACCAGGTGGTCGCGGGCCAGCGCGGTGTGCAGGGCGGTGAAGTCGTCGAGGGTACGGCCGATGCCGTGCAGCAGCACCACGGGCGGCCCGTCGCCGCTGATCCGGCAGCGGGTACGCCGTCCGTCGACGGTGCGCTCGTCGGCCGGGGGCAGGGCGAGCGTCACGCCTGGCGTCCGGGTTCCGCCGCGGCCTCCTCGCCGGACCGGGGAGACGGAACCGGCACGGTGGCGTCGGTCGCGACGGTGGGCGCCTCGGCGGGCGGAGCTGTGGGCGCGGCGCCGGGCCGGGCCGGGGGCTGGCGCATGCCCAGGGCCAGCACCCTGCCGTAACCGGCCGGGGCGACGCGGGCGAGCAGGTCGGGCAGTTTCGCCGACCAGCCGATCAGCACCCGGCCGCGGCGTCGCTGCACGCCGCGCAGGATCATCTCGGCGGCGGTCGCCGGGTCGATGGTGAGCAGCTTCTCGAACTGCTTGAGCCCGGCCTCGTACTCGTCGAGGGCCACGCCGCTGCCGACGCGGGCGCTGGCGGCGATCCGGGTGCGGATGCCGCCCGGGTGCACCGAGGTGACGCCGATGCCGTCGTCGACGAGTTCGTGGCGCAGCGCCTCGGTGAAGCCGCGCACGGCGAACTTGCTCGCCGAGTACGCGGCCTGCCCGGCGGGCGCGATCAGCCCGAACAGGCTGGACACGTTCACCAGGTGGGCGCCGGGCTCGGCCTTGAGCGCGGGCAGCAGCGCGTGGGTCAGGCGGACCACCGCCCGGAAGTTGATCTCGATGACCCAGAGGAACTCCTCCAGGGTGACCTGGTCGAAGCGCCCGCCCAGCGCCACGCCGGCGTTGTTGATCAGCAGCCGGATCCGGGGGTGCGCGCGGTGGATCTCGGCGGCGACCCGGTCGGTGGCGTCGGCGTCGGCCAGGTCCACCACGTGGGTCTCCACCCGCCGGTCCGGGTACGCGGCCCGGATCGCGGCGACGGTGGCGGCCAGGCCGTCGGCGTCCCGGTCGAGCAGCACCAGGTCGGCGCCGCGCCGGGCCAGCCCGTGGGCCAGCGCCGCGCCGATGCCGCTCGCGGCGCCGGTGAGCACCGCCGTGCCGCCGGGGAAGACGAGGTCACGCATCGGTTCCTCCGGAGCTGGTCGTGGCGGCCGGGGCGGTGGCGGGCGCGCCGGCGCGGGTGAACCGGACGCCGTCGGTGAGCGGGCCGTGCCGCATCAGGCGTACGTCGCGGGGATAGTTCTGGTGCAGCCGCCACGGCGCCTGCGGCCCCTGCTTGGGGAGCTGGTCGACGGCGCGCAGCACGTACCCGGACTGGAGGTCGATGATCGGCACCAGGTCGTCGGTGTCCGGGGCGAGCGGCGTGACGATCTGCCGGCCGGTGTCGTCGAGGTGGCGCAGCAGCCGGCAGACGTACGTGGCGACGAGGTCGGCCTTGAGCGTCCAGGAGGCGTTGGTGTAGCCGATGGTCATGGCGAAGTTCGGCACGCCGGACAGCATCATGCCCTTGTAGGCCACAGTCGAGGCGAGGTCGACCTCGGCGCCGTCGACACTCAGGGTCATGCCGCCGAGCGCGAGCAGGTTGAGGCCGGTGGCGGTGACCACGACGTCGGCGGGCAGCTCCTCGCCGGAGGCGAGCCGGATGCCCCGCTCGGTGAACGTGTCGATGGTGTCGGTCACCACCGACGCGCGGCCGGCGCTCAGCGCGGCGAACAGGTCCCCGTCCGGCACCACGCACAGCCGCTGGTCCCAGGGGTTGTAGCGGGGCGAGAAGTGCCTGTCGACGTCGTACCCGGACGGGAGCCGGCCCTTCGCGGCCCGGCGCAGGAACCGCTTCACCACGCCGGGGGCGCGGCGGCTGAGCTGGAAGTTGGCCACGCCGAGTGTGACGTTCTTCCACCGGGCCACCGCGTACGCGGCCTTCGGGGGCAGCCACCGCCGCGCGGCGTCGGCGAACGGGTCGCGCGAGGGCAGCGCGATGACGTACGTGGGTGAGCGCTGGAGCATGGTGACGTGGGCGGCCCGTTCGGCCATGGCCGGGACCAGGGTGACGGCTGTGGCGCCGCTGCCGATCACCACGACCCGCTTGCCGGTGTAGTCCAGTTGCTCGGGCCAGTGCTGCGGGTGCACGAGCGTGCCGGCGTACTTCTCGACGCCGGGGAACCGCGGCGTGTAGCCCTCGTCGTAGCGGTAGTAGCCGGAGTTGGTGAACAGGAACCCGCAGGTGAGGGTGACGTCCTCGCCGGTGTCGTCGCGGTGGGCGTGCACCGTCCAGCACGCGGTGGCGCTGTCCCACTCGGCGCGTACGGCCCGGTGGTGGAAGCGGATGTGCCGCTCCACGTCGTACTCGCGGGCGGTCTGACGCACGTACGCCCGGATGGAGTCGCCGTCGGCGATCGCCTTCGGGTCGGTCCACGGCTTGAACGAGTAGCCGAGGGTGTACATGTCGGAGTCGGAGCGGATGCCCGGGTAGCGGAACAGGTCCCAGGTGCCGCCGATGGCGCCCCGGGCCTCCAGCACCGCGTAGGTCTTGCCGGGGCACTCGCGTCCGAGGTGGACGGCGGCGCCGATGCCGGACAGGCCGGCCCCGACGATGAGGACGTCGACGTGGTCTGCGGCCATCGCTTCTCCCGTTCGCACCGGCGGTGGACCGGACACTATCCATCGCCGTCGACCGCAGTCAACACCGTGTCGAGTCGAACCGACACGGTGTCGAGCGGGTGTAGCATCAGCCGACATGACGACCGCCCGTACGCCGACCGGCGCCGCGCCGACGCGCGGGCGGCGGGCCGGCCGGTCCACCGGCGACGAGCGGGAGACCGCGATCCTGGCCACGGCCGAGCGGTTGCTGACCCAGCGCCCGTTCGCCGACATCTCCATCGACGACCTGGCCCGCGGCGCCGGGATCTCCCGGCCCACGTTCTACTTCTACTTCCCGTCCAAGAACGCGGTGCTGCTCACGCTGCTCGACCGCGTCACCGAGGAGGCCGACGCCGCCGCCGGGGGCGTGTTCGAGCGGCTCGCCGAGGATCCGCGCGCTCACTGGCGGGAGCTGATCGCCCGGTTCCACGCCACGTTCGGCGGGCACCGCGACGTGGTGCTGGCCTGCGCCCAGGTGCGCGGCACCAACGCCGAGGTGCGGCGGCTCTGGGCCGAGGTGCTGGAACGCTGGGTCCGCGCGGTGCAGGCCGCGATCGAGGCCGAACGCGCCCGCGGCGCGGCCCCGGACGGGCTGCCCGCCCGGGACCTCGCCATCGCGCTGAACTCGATGAACGAACGCGTCTGGTACGCCACGTTCGCCGGGGACGGCCCGGCGGTGGCCGAGCGGGACGTGGTCGACGTGCTGCTCGACGTGTGGCTGACCGCGATCTACCGGACCACCACGCCGCCGGTCACGCCGCCGCTCGCGCCGTCCGGCGGAACTCCATGACCCAGTTGGTCTCCCAGGTGCGCTCGCCGTCGGTGGAGAACGCCTGTTCCCACCGGCAGGAGACCGGCGTGATCGCCGACCAGAGGAACCGGCAGCGCACCGGCCGCCCCTCGTCGGTGTCGTCGGCGTGGAACGCACCGACGCCGTCGGTGAACCGGCCCACCACCGGCGGCTGCTCCAGCACGCCCCGCTCGCTGTGCATCCAGTAGATCGACCACAGCCCGGTCGCCGGGTTCAGGACGCGCACCGAGGAGCCGGAGAAACCCCGGCTCGGGCAGCGCATCTCGTCGAAGCTGCCCGCGCCGTCGAAGAACGAGCGCGCCTCGCTGACACCGGCGAACTCGTCCCAGTCGTCGCCGCCGACGTGGCGCTGCCGCAGGCGCCGGTTGGTCACGTCCCAGGTGCCGACGAGGAAGTCGAAGTCGCCCATCAGAACCCCACCGGCCCTTCGGCCCGGGTGTCGGCCAGGTAGCCGGCCAGGTCCGGCCGGTCCGGCGCGAGCACGTGCCGGATCCAGGCGGCGCGCTCGTGTTCCAGCACGCCCAGTTCCCAGACGCACCCGACGCCGGGCCGGGTCAGGTCGACGAAGTGCGCCGGGTCGTCGTCCGGGCAGTCCAGCCCGGGCTGCCCGGCGATCGCGATACGGCACTCGACCACGTTGTCGAAGAACCAGCTGTACGCCAGCAGGTACGCCCCGGTGTCCGCGCCCCGGTGCAGCACCACCCAGCTCGCCGACGGGGTGGCGCCGTCCGGGCCGGGCAGCAGCCTCGGAAGGTACGCGTACGCGGCGTCGACCACCCGCGGTTCGAGGCGGCGGTCCGGCTGGTCGATGTGGTAGCGCTTGACGTGCCGGCCGCCGGCCTCGACGGTCCCCGGCACGGTCAGCTCCTTGTCGTGAAAAGCCATGCGGGCACGCTAGGACCGCTTCCCTGACAGCTAGTGTCAGTGGAATGCGGGCCAGTCGACTCCTGTCCATCCTGCTGCTCCTTCAGGCGCACGGCCGGCTCACCGCCGCCGACCTGGCCGACCGCCTCCAGGTGTCGGCGCGCACCGTCTACCGGGACGTGGAGGCGCTGCACGCCGCCGGCATCCCGCTGTACGGCGAGGCCGGACACGACGGCGGCTACCGACTCGTGGAGGGCTGGCGGACCCGGCTGACCGGGCTGACCGCCGAGGAGGCCGACCGGCTGCTCTTCGCCGGGCTCCCCGGACCGGCCGCCGAGCTGGGCTACCAGTCGGTCGTCACCGCCGTACAGCTCAAGCTGCGGGCCGCGCTGCCCGCGCCGCTGGCCGACCGGGCGGCCCGGCTGGAGCAGCGGTTCCACCTGGACACGCCGGGCTGGTACTCCGACGGCGACCCGTCGCCGCACCTGGCCGAGGCCGCCGAGGCGGTGTGGCGGCAGCACCGGGTCCGGGTGCGCTACCGGGGCTGGCGGGGCGAGACGACCCGGGTCCTCGAACCGTACGGGCTGGTGCTCAAGGGCGGACGCTGGTATCTGGTCGCCGCCCGGCCGGACCGCGCCGACCCGGCCACCTACCGGGTCAACCAGATCCTCGACCTGACCCCGCTCGACGAGCCGTTCGAGCGGCCGGAGTTCGACCTGCCGGCCTGGTGGCGCGCGCACGTGGTGGAGTTCCGGGCCGGTCTGCACCGCGACGAGGCGCGCATCCGGCTGTCGCCGCGCGGGTTCGCCCGGCTGCGCGAGGTGGGCAGCGACGTGGTGGTGGCCGCCGCCGAGGCGAGCGCCGGCCCGCCCGACGCCGGCGGCTGGGTGCGCGCGGTCATCCCGATCGAGTCGCTCACCCACGCCCACGGCGACCTGCTCCGGCTCGGCGCCGAGGTGGAGGTCCTCTCCCCCGCCCCGCTGCGCGCCCGCCTGGCCGAGACCGCCACCGCCCTGGCC
>NZ_RCVK01000355.1:0-12581 GCF_003667485.1 Micromonospora sp. BL1 | reverse complement strand
GTCGTGGAGTGGGGCGGGCGGGCTGCCTACCATCGGCTGATGACCGACACGACGAGGAGCGCCCGCGGCGGCGTCCCCGAGCGTCCGAGCCTGGACGGCCTCGAGGAGACCTGGGCCCGCCGCTGGCAGTCCGACGGCACGTACGCGTTCGACCGCACGAAGGAGCGGTCGGACGTATACGCGATCGACACTCCCCCGCCCACCGTGTCGGGCGAGCTGCACATGGGACACGTCTTCTCGTACACGCACACCGACACGGTGGCCCGGTTCCAGCGGATGCGCGGGCGGACCGTCTTCTACCCGATGGGCTGGGACGACAACGGGCTGCCCACCGAACGCCGGGTGCAGAACGTTTACGGCGTGCGTCCCGACCCGGCGCTGCCGTACGACAGGGACTGGCGCCCGCCCGCCGCACCGGTGGACGACGCGGCCCGGAAGAACCCGACGGCGATCTCCCGGCGCAACTTCATCGAGCTGTGCGAACTGCTCACGGTGGAGGACGAGAAGGCGTTCGAGGCGCTGTGGCGGCGGCTCGGACTGTCCGTGGACTGGTCGCTGACGTACACCACGATCGGGTCGGCGGCCCGCGCGGCCAGCCAGCGCGCATTCCTGCGCAACCTGGCCCGGGGCGAGGCGTACCAGGCCGAGGCGCCGACGCTGTGGGACGTCGGGTACGGCACCGCCGTCGCGCAGGCGGAGCTGGAGGACCGGGAGCGGCCGGGCGCGTACCACCGGCTGCGGTTCACCGGCCCCGACGGCCGCGAGGTGCTGATCGACACCACCCGGCCGGAGCTGCTGCCGGCCTGCGTGGCGCTCGTCTGCCACCCGGACGACGAGCGGTACGCGGACCTGGTCGGCGCGGCTGCGCGTACCCCCGTCTTCGGGGTCGAGGTGCCGGTGCGGGCGCACCCGCTGGCGGACCCGGCCAAGGGCACGGGCATCGCGATGGTCTGCACGTTCGGTGACCTGAACGACGTCACCTGGTGGCGTGAGCTGCGGCTGGACACCCGCGTGGTGATCGGCCGGGACGGGCGCCTGCTGCCGGAGCCGCCGGCCGGCGTGCCGGCGGAGCCCTACGCGGCGCTGGCCGGGCAGACGGTCAACGGCTCCCGGCGGACGCTCGTGGAGCTGCTCGCGGACGCGGGCGACCTGGTGGGCGAGCCGCGGCCGATCACCCATCCGGTGAAGTTCTACGAGCGCGGCGACCGGCCGCTGGAGATCGTCTCGACCCGGCAGTGGTATCTGCGCAACGGCGGCCGGGACGCCGGCCTGCGCGAGGAACTGCTGGCCCGGGGCCGGGAGCTGCGCTGGGTGCCGGAGCACATGCGGCACCGGTACGAGCACTGGGTGGGCGGTCTCACCGGTGACTGGCTGGTCAGCCGGCAGCGGTTCTTCGGCGTGCCGGTGCCGGTGTGGTACCGGCTCGACGACGTTGGCGAGCCGGACTGGTCCCACCCTCTCACACCGGACGAGGCGATGCTCCCGATCGATCCGACGAGCGAGCCGCCGCCCGGGTACGAGGAGTCGCAGCGCGGCGAGCCGGGCGGTTTCACCGCCGACCCGGACGTGCTGGACACCTGGGCCACCTCGTCGCTGACCCCGCAGATCGTCGGCGGCTGGGAGACCGACCCGGACCTGTTCGCCCGGGTCTTCCCGATGGACCTGCGCCCGCAGGGGCACGACATCATCCGCACCTGGCTGTTCGCCACGGTGGCCCGGTCCCACCTGGAGCACGGCGCGCTGCCCTGGCACACGGCGGTGCTCTCCGGCTGGATCCTCGACCCGGACCGCAAGAAGATGTCGAAGTCCAAGGGCAACGTGGTCACGCCGATGGCGCTGCTGGAGCGCAACGGGTCCGACGCGGTCCGCTACTGGGCCGCCAACGGCAAGCCGGGCATGGACCTCGCCTTCGACCCGGCCCAGGTCAAGGTGGGCCGCCGGCTGGCCACCAAGCTGCTCAACGCGTCGCGGTTCGCGCTCGGGCTGGGCGCCGCCGACGCGCTGCGGGCCGCGGCGACCCAACCGCTGGACACCGCGATGCTCGCCGAACTGTCCGGCGTGGTCGCGACCGCGACCACCGCCTTCGACGGGTACGACCACACGGCCGCCCTGATGGCCACCGAGGCGTTCTTCTGGCGGTTCTGCGACGACTACATCGAGTTGGTGAAGGAGCGCGCCTACGGCACCGGGCCGGCGGCCGACTCGGCCCGGGCGGCGCTGGCCACCGCGTTGTCGGTGCAGTTGCGCCTGTTCGCGCCGGTGCTGCCGTTCGTCACCGAGGAGGTCTGGTCGTGGTGGCGGTACGGGTCGGTGCACCGCGCGCCCTGGCCGACCACGTACGAGGTGGGCCGCGCGACGCAGGCGCCGGGTGACCCGGAGCTGCTGCGGCTGGCGGCGGACGCGCTGGGTCAGGTGCGCCGCGCCAAGTCGGAACGGAAGCTGTCGATGAAGGCGGACGTGCCGCTGGCCGAGGCGCTCGGACCGGCGGCGGTGCTCGACCAGCTCGGTACGGTCGCCGGCGACCTGCGCGCGGCGGGCCGGATCGCGAAGCTGGACCTGCTGCCCGACCGCACCACCGAGCTGGTCATCGCGTGCGCGTTCTGACGAGCTGATCTCGCCTCGCGCGTTCTGACCGGGCGGGCGGCCGGCGCGAAGCCGCCCGCCCGCCCGAGGGTCAGCTCGTCTCGCCGGCCACGCTGAACGAGCGCAGGCGGTCGATCGCCAGCACCGTGAACCCGACCGCGACCAGGGCGGTGAGCACCGCCGCGACCGGCACCGAGACGGTGGTGCCGAGCAGCGGCGTCGGCGCCATCCGGTCGGCCAGGGCGATCACCCACTGCTGGATCGACAGCACCCGGGTGCCGCCGACGAACCGGCCCAGCAGCCCCTCCCAGATCAGCACGTAGACCAGGCCGAGCAGCACCGGACGCCGGGTAACCAGGCTGAGCGCCAGGAACAGCGCCGAGTACGCGAGCGCGCCCGCCGCCGAGGCGGCGACGAGTGCGAGCCCGAGGCGTACCGAATCGGCGAGCACGCCCGCGACGTAGATCGGGACGCCGACGGTGACCGCTGTGACGCCGGCCGCGACCGCCAGCTTCGGCAGCACGATCTGCCAGCGCGGCAGCGGCTTGGTGAGGATGTGCACGACGGTGCCGTCGTCGATCTCCGCGCCGAGCACGCCGGTGCCCACGATCAGCGCCACCACCGGCAGCACCACGGCGAGGCCGAGGCCGACGAGCACCGGCGGCCCCCACTGGCCCGGGTCGACGCCGAGCGACCGGCAGAGCACCGCCAGGCCGATCAGGACCAGCGGCAACGGCAGGAGCATGAGGAACCGGCTCCGGCCGAACAGGCCGCGCGCGGTGATCCAGGTGACTGTCGACATCATGCCTCCACCAGATACGAGAAGACGCTCTCCAGCGACTCGTCCTCCGGCAGGAGCTGCCGGACCCGGATGCCGTGCCGGAGCGCGATCCGGGGCAGTGCCCGGGTGAACGCGCCGTAGTCGCCGGCCTTGACGGTCAGGCCGGTACGGTCCAGCTCGACGCCGGAGACCGACGCCTCGGCCATCAGCGCCACCGCCAGCGCCCGGTCGTCGGTGGAGCGCACTCCGAACACGTGCGGCCGGTTGGTCATCAGGCGGCGGATGGTCCGGTAGTCGCCGGAGGCGGCGAGCCGGCCCGCCACCATCACCTGGACCGTGCCGGAGACCTGCTCGACCTCCTCCAGGATGTGCGAGCTGAACAGGATGGTCCGCCCCGCGTCGCCGAGCCGGTGCAGCAGCGCCATCATGTGCAGCCGCTGGCGCGGGTCCATCCCGTTGAACGGCTCGTCGAGCAGCAGCACCTGCGGGTCGTGCACGAGCGCGGCGGCGACGCGGGTGCGCTGCCGCATGCCCTTGGAGTAGGTGCCGATCCGGCGGTTCTGCGCGTCCTCCATCTCGACCAGCTCGATCGCCCGCCGGGCGGCGGCCTCCGGGTCGGGCAGCCGGTGCAGCTTCGCGCTGGCGAGCACGAACTCGTACGCGCTGAGGAACGTGTGCACCGCCTCGCGCTCGCTGACCAGGCCGAGTCGCCGGTAGACGGCGGGGTTGCGCCAGGTCGGCTCCCCGTCCAGCGTCACGGTGCCCCGGGACGGGGACAGGAAGCCCGCCATCATGTGCAGCAGCGTGGTCTTCCCGGCGCCGTTCGGGCCGAGCAGGCCGGTCACGCCGGGGCCGAGCCGCATGGTGACGTCGTTGACCGCCACCACGTTGCCGTACCAGCGGGAGACGCCCGCCAGGTCGAGCGTGCTCGTCGCGGCGGCGGGCGCGCCGGCCGTCGACTGGGTGCTGATCGCCGTCATCGGGCGGCCACCTTCCGGTATCGCAGGAGCAGCAGGCTGACGCACGCGGCGACCAGCAGGACGGCGGCCACGGCGTAGACCGGTCCGAAGTCGCCGATCGGCATGCCGCCCCGCCCCTGGGTCAGCCGGTCGCCGAGCGCCCAGTTGCCCACGCCGCCGACGAGCGTCGGCGGGGAGGCCACGAAGGCCAGCTCGTTGATCGTCTGCGAGGGCAGGATGGACAGCACGCCCACGACCGGCGTGGTCATCAGGAACACCGCCACGATGCCGCCGGCGGCGAACGCGCGCTTGCCGGTGAGCGAGGCGACCAGCAGGGCGATCGAGGCGAACACCACCGCCCAGAGCCCGGCGTAGAGCAGGCCGGGCAGCAGGTCGAGCAGCTCGTCCCACACCCCGCCGATACCCCGCTTCGTGGTGAACGCGGCGCCGAGGAACATCACCAGCTGCGGGCCGCCGAGCAGCAGCCACAGCGCGGTGACGAGCGCCAGCAGCTTGGACAGCGCGTAGTCGCCGCGCGGCAGCGGCCGGGAGAAGTACAGCGGCAGCACGCCGCTGCGCAGGTCGCGGGAGACCAGCTCGGGCGCGGCCACCGCGGCGAAGAAGATGACCAGCCAGCTCATCGCGTCGGCGAACTGGGCGTACGTCATCACCACCTCGCCGATCTGGCTGCGTACCGCGGTGACTCCGGCGGCCACCACGGTGACCACGGAGACGACCAGCCAGGGGAAGATCTTGGCCTTGGCGCTGCGGCCGAGCCCGAAGACGGTACGCACGCCGTGCAGGTAGAGCGCGCCGAACACCTGCCGGCGGCCGAGCCGCGGGCCGGTGTAGCGCTGGTAGCCGATGTCGTGGATGACCCCGGTCGCGTCAGACATGGCTGGGCTCCCTCGCGGCGAAGAGTTCGGCCACCCGGTGCCGCCGCTGGTCCAGCCGGTGCAGCGGCAGGTCCAGCTCGGCGACCGCGCCGAGGATCTGGTCGTAGGTGGCGTCGTCGGCGAGCGGGACGAGCAGCAGCCGCCCGTCGCGGGTCACCGGCAGGTCGAGCGCGGCGAGCCGGGCGGCCAGTTCCTCGGTGCCCTCGCTCACCTCGACGGCGAGCACGTCGGTGGCGGTGGTCATGGCGGACACCCGGTCGGCGCGCAGCAGCCGGCCGCCGTCGATGGCGACGAGCGTGTCGCAGATCCGCTCCACCTCGCCGAGCAGGTGCGAGCAGACCACCACCGAGATGCCGAACTCGGTGCCGATCCGGTGGATCAGCGCGAGCATGGCGTCCCGGCCGGCCGGGTCGAGGCCGTTGGTCGGCTCGTCGAGCAGCAGCAGATCGGGATCGTGTACGAGCGCCTGGGCGAGCTTGACGCGCTGCTTCATGCCGGTGGAGTAACCACCGACGGCCCGGTGCCGCTCCTCGTGCAGACCGACGTGGCGCAGCGCCTCGGAGGCCCGTTCCCGGGCGACGGTGCGCGGCAGCCCGCTGATCCGGCCCAGGTGGGTGACCAGCTCGGCGGCGGACAGGTCGGGCGGGAGGGCGTCGTGCTCGGGCATGTAGCCGACCCGGGCGCGGACCGCGGCCGGGTCGGTGGTGGGGTCGAGGCCGAGCACCTGTACCCGGCCGCTGGTCGGCGGGAGCAGACCCAGCAGGATCTTGATCAGAGTGGACTTGCCGGCGCCGTTCGCGCCCACCAGCCCGATGATCCCCGGCTCGACCGACACGGTGAGGTCGGCCAACGCGGTGACCCGGCCTCCGTACGTCTTGGTCAGCGACTCGGTCGCGAGCAGTGTCACGCCGTTCAGCGTAGAACTCCGGCGCTGGCCCGGAGCCCTTCCCGACCCCTGCGATCCCCTGATCCTCGGTCGCCGCAGCCCCTAGGTGGCGGGCACGGGATGGTGGGGTGGCGACCGCTCCGGGATGCTGCCACCGTGTGCGGCCGACTCGACGGGGGCGACATGAGCGACGGTGCGGACCGGCTGGTGAGCCGGGGCACCTGGGAGGTCCGGGCCCGGGTGATCCAGGCCGGGTGGGCGCTGGACGCCCGCCTGCCGCTCGTGGTGCGCTGCGCGGCCGACGGTGGCGCGCCCCGGGTGGAGGACTCGCGCCGGCTGCGGTCCCGTCTCCGCCGCGCGGTCCGTCGGATACGGGACCGCGCGCTCGGCCGGTCGGCGCGCGCCGGCAGCCGTTCGCAGGATCGACCGGCCGCCGCCCGCCGGTAAGGATTCGGTGACCCCGGTTCGTCCTCGGCGCGGTCGCCGGACACGCGATCACCGGGAGGCCGGGTGGCGCTCTCGACCGATCGCCGGTGGGCTGCGAAACTGTGTGCCGGCCGGTGAGTTGGGGGTTCGATGAGCAACGGGTGGCTGCTGCCCGAGGACGTTCTGCGGGATGCGCCGTCGTACGCGCCCAGGCCCGCTGAACTGGCCGATCTCCAGTTGTTGCTGAGCGGGGCGTACGCGCCGCTCACCGGTTTCATGAGCCGGGCCGACCTGGCCTCGCTGAACCGGCGCGGCCGGCTGGCCGACGGCACGCCGTGGCCGGTGCCGGTGACGCTCCAGGTGCCGGCGGCACTCGCCGACGGGCTGGACCCGGCCGACCCGGCCCGCCGTGCGGTGGTGCTCACCGACGGTGAGGGCGCGCCGGTGGCGGCGATGGACGTGACCGACGTCTGGCCGGGCCGCGAGGGCATGGTGGGTGTCGGCGGCGCGGTGCGCCGACTGGGCGACGGCGGCCATGGGCCGTTCCAGCGGCTGCGGCGCGGCCCTGACGAGGTGCGCGGCCTGCTGCCGCCGGGCCGGGTGCTCGGCGTGTTCGCCGACCGCCCGCTGCACCGGCCGCAGCTGGCGCAGATCGCGCACGCGGCCCGTACGCTCGGCTCGCACCTGCTGGTGATGATCCCGGTGGGCGAGGAGTCGATCGGCGGCCTGCCGGCCGAGTCGCTGGTGCGCAGCGTGTTCGCCGCCCGCGACCGGATGCCCCCGGCGACGCTCGTGGCGGTGCCGCTGGCCCGGCGGCGCGACGAGATCAGCGACGCGCTGCTGCGGGCCCGGGTCGCCGCCGCGTACGGGGTGACCCACCTGCTCTCCACCGAGGGCATGCTCTCCGGTGCCGGCCTGCGCGTGCTGGTGCCCCGCGAGCTGGCCTACGACAACCGGGACGGGCAGTGGCGCTGGCGTGAGGACATCCCGCCGCGCAACCGGCGGCTGGCGCTGAGCACGCGCGAGATCGACGACCTGCTGGACCGCGGTTTCCCGCTGCCCGAGTGGCACACCCCGCCGGCGGTGGCGAAGGAACTGACCCGGGCCCGCCCGCCGCGACGGCACCGGGGCCTGGTGATCTTCCTGACCGGCCTGTCCGGCTCGGGCAAGTCGACGATCGCCCGCGGGCTGGCCGACGTGCTCCGCGAGCAGGGCGACCGCACGATCACGCTGCTCGACGGCGACGTGGTGCGGCGGGAACTCTCCGCCGGGCTGGGGTTCAGCAAGGCCGACCGGGATCTCAACGTGCGCCGGATCGGCTGGGTGGCCGCCGAGATCGCCCGGCACCGGGGCGTCGGCATCTGCTGCCCGATCGCGCCGTACGCGGCGGCCCGCGCCACCGCCCGGGAGATGGCCGAGACGGCTGGGGCGGGCTTCCTGCTGGTCCACGTGGCGACGCCGCTGGCGGTCTGTGAGCAGCGCGACCGCAAGGGCCTGTACGCCCGCGCCCGGGCCGGCCTGATCACCGGGATGACCGGCATCGACGACCCGTACGAGGAGCCCACCGACGCCGACCTGGTGGTGGACACCTCGGACCTGAGCGTCGAGGAGGCCATCGGGAAGGTGATGGAGCACCTGACCGAGACCGGCTGGGTGGAGCCCCGCCTCCAGCCCGCCTGACCGTCTCACCGCCGGGCCCGTCCCGGCCTGCGAGCACCTCGACCGCCGTCGTCCGGCTTCCGGACGGCGGCGGCCTCGCATCACCCCTCGCTGCGCGGTAGTGTTCGTCTTTGTTGGAACACGTTCGACCGCGTGGAGTGCCCGCGTGGTCGGTGAGGCGCGGAGGTGGGCCGGGGATGCTGGCGCGGCAGCGGCAGACCGCCATCCTGGAACGACTGCGCCGCGCCGGTGGCGTCCGGGTCACCGAGCTGGCGGCCGAGTTCGGCGTCTCCGACATGACCATCCGGCGCGACCTGGACACGCTGCACGAGCAGGGCCTGCTCGCCAAGGTGCACGGGGGCGCGACACCCGCCGGCCCCGGCTCGACCGACGAGCCCGGCTTCCACGCCAAGTCCGTCCGCCAGTCCGCCGAGAAGGCCGCCATCGCCGACTACGCCGCGGGGCTGGTCCGGCCCGGCGCCGCGATCGCGCTCTCCGCCGGCACCACCACCGCCGAGCTGGCCCGGCGGCTGGTGGACGTGCCCGGCCTGACGGTGGTCACCAATTCGCTGCCGGTGGCGGAGGCCCTGCACGTCGGTGGCCGGCCGGACCAGACGGTGGTGCTCACCGGCGGCGTCCGCACGCCGTCGGACGCGCTCGTCGGCCCGCTCGCCGTGGCCGCGATCGCCGCGCTGCACCTGGACCTGCTCTTCCTCGGCGTGCACGGGATCAGCGAACGGGCCGGGTTCACCACGCCCAACCTGATGGAGGCGGACACGAACCGGGCACTCGTGGCAGCGGCGGACGGGCTGGTCGTGCTCGCCGACCACACCAAGTGGGGCACCGTCGGCATCTCGTCGATCGTGCCGCTGGACGCGGCGGACGTGCTGGTCACCGACGACCGGTTGGCACCCGAGGCCCGACGGGTACTCGACGACAGGGTGGGCGAGCTGGTGACGGTGCCCACGACGAGGGGGGCGGAGTGAAGCGTACGCAGATCGCGCTGGCCGACGGCCGCGAGCTGATCTACTTCGACGAGCGGGACGACGCGGTCCGCGACCAGCCGGACCGGCGGGATCTGCCCCCTCCCCCGCCCGCCTCGCAGCTGCGGTACGACCCGCTGACCGACGAGTGGGTGGCGGTGGCGGTGCACCGGCAGACCCGCACGTTCCTGCCCCCGGCCGACCAGTGCCCGCTGTGCCCGTCCCGGGGTGAGCGGCACAGCGAGATCCCGGCGCCCGACTACGACGTGGTGGTGTTCGAGAACCGGTTCCCCTCGCTGAGCCAGCGGGTGGCCGACGAACCGGCCGAGATCACGCCGTTCACCCCGGTACGCCCCGGGCGCGGCAGGTGCGAGGTGGTCTGCTTCACCGACGACCACAACGCCTCGTTCGCCCGGCTCTCCCCGCGCCGGGTGCGGACGGTGCTGGACGCGCTCGCCGACCGCACCACCGCGTTGAGCGCGCTGCCCGGTGTGGAGCAGGTCTTCCCGTTCGAGAACCGGGGCGTGGAGATCGGGGTGACGCTGCACCACCCGCACGGGCAGATCTACGCGTACCCGTTCGTCACGCCGCGCACCCGCAGCATGCTGGCCGCCGCCCGGCGGTACGCCGACCGCACCGGGGGCAACCTCTACGCCGACGTGCTGGCCACCGAACGCGCCTCCGGGGAGCGGGTGGTGGCGAGCAACGAGCACTGGACCGCGTACGTCCCGGCGGCGGCCCGCTGGCCGTTCGAGGTGCACGTGGCGCCGCACCGGCCGGTGCCGGACATCCCGGCGCTCGACGACGCCGAGCGGGACGCCTTCGGGCCGCTCTACCTGGATCTGCTGCGCCGCTTCGACGGGCTGTTCGACCTGCCCATGCCGTACATCGCGGCCTGGCACCAGGCGCCGGTACGGATCGACCGGGAACTGGGCCACCTGCACCTTCAGCTGTTCAGCATCCGGCGGGCCAAGGACAAGCTGAAGTACCTGGCCGGGTCGGAGTCCGGCATGGGTGTGTTCATCAACGACATCGCCCCGGAACGTGCCGCCGAGCTGCTGCGCGCCGCCTGAGCCGGCCGCCGCGGCCGGAGCTCGGCGAGGCTGGAGCGGGAGGCACGCCCCGCACAACAGGGCGCGGGGGGCCCGGGACAGGGCCCCCCGCAAGGGAAGGGACGGCTGGACGAGACTGGCATCGCGTCCACCCGGTACAACGAGCCCGGCCCGGACCCGGTGACGCACCGGGCCCGGACACCACGGAACCCGCCGGCGCGTGCCGGCGGGCTCCGTGGTGATCGACGGGAGTGATCAGGCGGCGAGCTTGCGCGCCAGGTTCTCGTCGAGCGCGTTCATGAACTCGTCGGTGGTCAGCCACGGGGCGTCCCGCGAGATGAGCAGCGCGAGGTCCTTGGTCATCTGGCCGCCCTCGACGGTGTCCACGATGACCTTCTCCAGCGTGTTCGCGAACTCGGTGACCGCCGGGGTGCCGTCCAGCTTGCCCCGGTGGGCCAGGCCCCGGGTCCAGGCGTAGATCGAGGCGATCGGGTTGGTCGAGGTCTTCTCGCCCTTCTGGTACTGCCGGTAGTGCCGGGTGACGGTGCCGTGCGCGGCCTCCGCCTCTACGGTGCGGCCGTCCGGGGACAGCAGCACCGAGGTCATCAGGCCGAGCGAGCCGAAGCCCTGCGCCACGGTGTCGGACTGCACGTCACCGTCGTAGTTCTTGCACGCCCAGACGTAACCGCCCTCCCACTTGAGCGCGGCGGCGACCATGTCGTCGATCAGCCGGTGCTCGTAGGTGAGGCCGGCCGCGTCGAACTCGGCCTTGAACTCGTTCTCGAACACCTCGGCGAAGATGTCCTTGAACCGGCCGTCGTACGCCTTGAGGATAGTGTTCTTGGTCGACATGTAGACCGGGTAGTTGCGGTCCAGGCCGTACCGGAACGAGGCGCGGGCGAAGTCCCGGATCGACTCGTCGTAGTTGTACATGCCCATGGCGATGCCGCCGCCGGGGAAGTTGGCGACCTCCATCTCCATCGGGGTGCCGCCGTCGGCCGGGGTGTAGGTGATGGTCACCGTGCCCGGGCCGGGGACGACGAAGTCGGTGGCCTTGTACTGGTCGCCGTGCGCGTGCCGGCCGATGATGATCGGCTTGGTCCAGCCCGGGACGAGCCGCGGCACGTTCGACATGATGATCGGCTCGCGGAAGACCACGCCGCCGAGGATGTTGCGGATGGTGCCGTTCGGCGACCGCCACATCTTCTTCAGGCCGAACTCCTCCACCCGGGCCTCGTCCGGGGTGATGGTGGCGCACTTGACGCCGACGCCGTGCTCCTTGATGGCGTTGGCGGCGTCGACGGTGACCTGGTCGTCGGTGGCGTCGCGGTGCTGGATCGACAGGTCGTAGTAGTGCAGGTCGACGTCGAGGTAGGGCAGGATCAGCTGCTCCCGGATCTGCTTCCAGATGATCCGGGTCATCTCGTCGCCGTCGATCTCCACGACCGGGTTGTTTACCTTGATCTTCGCCATCGGCCGGCGCTCCTCTCGGGGGACACGTGCTCAAGCAGTACGAGCGTACTGGAAACTGGCCGGCAGTCCCCAGGCGGCCCGGGTGGGCCGCCGGAAAAGCGGGCTGCGCCGCGCCTCGGGCCGCTGGCATCATCGTCCGATGCCGCACAGCCGCACCCTCGGGTCTATCACGGTCACCGCGCTCGCCGACGGTGAGGGGCCCTTCTTCCAGCCCCGCGGCGAGGCGTTTCCCGACGCGACCCAGGCGCACTGGCAGGCCGCCGACCGGCTCGACCCGGGTGCCGTCACCGACGACGGCCGGTGGTGGCTGCGGTTCCGCGCGTTCGCGGTGCGGGTCGGCGACGGGCCGGTCACGCTGGTCGACACCGGCATCGGTCCGGCCGACTCGCTCGCAGCGAGCTGGGCGCCGGTACCGGGCCGGCTGCCGGCCGAGCTGGCGGCCGCCGGGATCGACCCGGCCGACGTCCGCACCGTGGTCCTCACCCACCTGCACACCGACCACGTGGGCTGGGCCGGTCCGCTGTTCCCGAACGCCGATCACCTGATCCAGCGCGCCGAGGTGGACGCGCTGGAGCTGTTCCACCCGGAACTGCCGGCCCGGCTGCTGACGCCGTTGCGCGCCGCCGGCCGGCTGCGGGTGGTCGACGGCGAGACGCCCCTCACCCCGGAGGTACGGCTGCTGCACACGCCCGGCCACACGCCGGGTCACCAGTCGGTGCTGGTCGAGGCCGACGACGAGCGCCTCCTGATCACCGGCGACCTGCTGGTGCACGCGATCCAGTTGGTCGACCCGGAGCTGGCGTACGCCCACGAGGAGGCTCCGGACACGGCCCGCCACTCCCGCACGACCCTGCTGGCAACCCTCTCCCCCGCCACCCTGGCC
>NZ_RCVK01000372.1:0-12681 GCF_003667485.1 Micromonospora sp. BL1 | reverse complement strand
GTGGGGTCCAGGGGGAGGTGCCTACGACGTTTGTGGCGCGTACCCGGTAGTGGTAGGTCGCACCGCGGGCCAGGCCTGTGTTGGTGAAGCCGCGACCGGTTACGTGGAACGTCGCCGGGTCGCGGGTGAAGGCGGCGTCGGTGGCGCGCTGCACGATGAACCCGGCACCCGGCCCGGCCGGCGTCGGCGCCGACCAGCTCACCGTCACGGTCGCGGTGTCCGGCCCGGACACGCTCGCGGTGACGCTCACCCCGGTCGGCGCGACAGGCCGGGCCGGGGTGGTCACCGCGGCCACCGTGGACCAGGGGGAGGCGGCGCCCAGGTACGTCGTGCGTACCCGGTAGTAGTAGGTGGTGTCCGGCGCGACGGCCGGGTCCACGTGGGCCTCGCCCACGGCGATGGCCGTGGTGCCCGGACCGCTGGTGAACGTGGGGTTGGTGGCCCGCTGCACGTCCACTCCGGTGGCGAAGGAGTGGTTGGCCCAGCGCAGCGCCACCCGCAGCGGCGCGGTCGGCGGCAGCACCGCGGTCAGCCGGGTCGGCGCGGCCAGGTGCACCGCCGCCGGTACGGCGTTGGACCAGGACGAGCAGCTCACCGCGTTCTCGGCCCGGATCCGGTAGTGGTAGGTGACGCCGGGGGTGACTGTGGCGTCGGTGTACCGGGTGGCGGTGGCGGCCACTGTGATCTCGGTCAGTCCGGTGGTGAAGGTGCTGTCGGTGGCGCGTTGGAGCCGGTGGCTGGTGGGTACGGGCCGGCTGCCGTTGCCGGTCCAGGTCAGCGCGATGGCGGGTAGTGCGGTCGCGCTGCCGGGCGCCGGGGTGGCGGTGAGCCCGGTCGGCGCCTTGGGCGCCACGCGCAGCACCAGCGGGCGGCTCATGCCCTGGTCGCGCAGTCCGGCCGAGCGGGTCTGCCAGCGGTACTCCCAGCCCAGGTTGACCAGCTGGTTGACCACGACCGCGGGGCGGCCGTCGACTGGGCTGACCGGGCCGGCGTCCAGCCGTGCGCCGGCCGGGCGGGTCGGGTTGAGCAGCCGTACGCTGTCGCCGATCTTGAACGGCAGGGCGGGCGGTACGGGACGCAGCGCCACCACGACGTCCTCCCGGGGGTTGACCCGGACGGTGTCCTTCCAGCCCAGCTCGCCCGGGTCCGGCGGGCGGACCGTGCCGTCCCAGCCGACCCGGTTGACCAGTTGCACGTCGCAGCCCTCGATGTGGACCGGGTGGGTACGCGGGGCGTCGCCGACGATCCGCCAGAGCTGCGTGCCGTCGCCGGGCGCGCCGACCGCCACGGCCGGGTCGGTGGCGTGCAGCACCTCGGTGGCCGGGTCGGCCGGTCCCAGCGGCAGGGTGGCCGGGGCGAGTGGCCCGGCGACCGGGTGGCCGACGCCGAGCCGTCCCACCGCGCGGCCGTGCCGGGCCTCGAACACCTGCCCGACCGACTTCACCGCCAGCGGCAACGTGACCGGGGCGGTCGCGCCGGCCGGGGTGAACGTGACCGAGGCGGCTCGCGCGGGAACGAGCGTCGGGCGCGGGGTGGAGGTGCCGATCGCGGCGTCGTACGCGGGTTGCGGCACGATCGGCGGCGGCTGGCTGCGGGCGTACGCCCCTGGTAGCCGCTCGGCGAGCCGCCGCGTGTCGTACGGCTCGGCCGGGGTGCCGGTCACCCGGATCTGGAGCAGGGTACGGGTGTTCGGGCCGTAACCGGGGCGGGCCGGCGGCAGGCCCCCGGCGGCGGTGCGGTCCGACGCGCCGGTGTGGTGGTCGTGGCGCGGGTCGAACCGGGGCAGCGGCGCGGGGCAGTCGTTGTAGAGGATGAGCGTGCTGCCCGGGGCCACCGTGGAGAAGTCCACCACCACGTCGGCGCGTTCGCCGGGGGCGAGCAGCAGCGCGTGCCCGTCCACGTTGAGCACCGTCGGGTCCTGCCTGTCGTACCGGTAGTCCACCGGCCGGTTGGTCAGCACCACCGGGGCGGGGAGCAGGCCGCCCTCGTTGCCGATCTGGATCATCTCGGGTCCGGCTGCGGCCGGGTCGGGCACGCCGCCGTCGCGTCCGTCCGCCGGCCAGTAGGCGGGCCGCCCCGGCGCGCGTACCGCCTCGACCATCGGCACCTCGCCGGCGTCCGGGTCGGCCGGGCTGCCGTCGGGCGCCCACATCGGCGCGTCCGAGGCGGCCCGGTAGAGCTGGAGGTTGAGCGCCCGGTCCGCACAGGCGTTGAGGATCCGGAACCGGTACGCCCGCGGCGCCACCTCCAGGTACGGGTAGGCCACGCCGTTGGCCAGCGGGGTGTCGCCGTACGCGTCGGGGACCGCCGACGGGTGCGGGACGCCCGGTACCAGCGGCGGCTCGTCGGGGTCGGTGTCGGGGTCGTGGTGCGGGTTCGCCACCGGGGCGACCCACGGGCTGGCGCCGCCGTCCGGGTCGTGGGTCCACGGCCCGTAGTCCCAGCGTCCGGTCGGGTTGGTGCCGGTGAGCCGGTACGGGTTCTGCCGCGGCTGGTAGACGTGCGGGTGCCACAGACTGCCCTTGGCGCCCCAGCGGTCCCGGTCCCAGGTGGGGTCCTGGGCGGCGAGCTGCGCGTCGTCGGGTACGAACGTCTTGTCCTCGATCACCAGCGGGAGCTGGTCGGCGGGCAGCACGCCGTCGTCGACGAGCCGTTCCTCGGCCGGGTCGGTGAGCAGGTAGAGCGCGATCTGCCCGGAGTAGACGGTGAGCCGGGACAGGCCGAGCGTGTTGTCGTGCAGCCACATGAGCCGGCCGCTCTGGTCGTTCGGGAAGTACAGCGTGGTGGCGCCCGCGCCGGGCGGCGGCATGTCCGGCACCGGCGTCACACCCACACCCGTCGGGTACGGCGTGATCTCGCCGGCCGGGGTCACCCACTGCCACGGGTTGCCGGCGCTGATCCACCCGGTCTGCGCGCCGGACAGGTGCGGTACGGCGCGGTTCTGCGGGTACGGCGCGGGACCGTCGAGCGGCCCGGCACCGGCGCCGTCGACTGTCTCGTCGACCGGCAGGAACAGCTCGCCGGCCCGTCCGGTGGGGAGCTGGTTGATGAACTTGATGCGCACCGGGCGGCCCCGCCGGGCCACGATCATCGGGCCGAGGTGCCAGGGGCGGCCGGGCGGGCTGACCGTGTTGTGCCCGGAGGGGTCGGTGCCCAGGTTGAGCTGGCGGTAGCCGCGCAGCCGGGTGGCGGGCAGGTCGCGGTGCAGGCGCTGCGCGTACTCCTGGAGGCCGATCTCGTAGTAGTCGCAGCCCGGCCAGGTGATGGTGTCGGGGACGGCGACGGGCAGGCGGGCGCCGAGCCCGGAGGTGGCCGGCTGCCCGGGTAGCGGCAGCGGGTCGACGAACTTGCGGATGCCGGTGCCGGGGACCGGGTGGCCGTCCGGGTCGAGCGTGGGCAGCGGGCTGGCGGCGGTGTTCGGCACCGGGCCGAACAGGCGCGGGACGGCGGACGGGTCGAGGCTGGCCGGGGCCGGGCCGCCGCCCGGTTCCTCGTCGCCGCCGCGAGCGGCCGGAACGGCGGGCGCGACGGAACCGGCGGGCGTCGGGGCGCCGGCGGGCACGGGCGGCGTGGTCTCCTCGGCGACGACGGCGGCGATGGCGGCGCGGTCCGGACGTCCGGGCCGGCTGCGGCGGAACAGCACCATGGTTCTCCCCGGGTCGGGGCGCGCCGGCCGACACCCCGGCGTGGCGGGCGTACGCGCTGCTGACGATCCGTGAGCGGTCCACCGCAGCATGCGACGTCACAGGGGTGAGGCGGAAGTACCCAATCGTCCCTATCTCGGCCGATCTTGGGCGTTTGGTGGAAGTTCCACGCCGGGCTGGCAGGCCGGGCACCAGTAGGTGACCCGTTCGCCCAGTTCCTCCTTGCGGACGGCGGTCCCGCAGCGGCGGCACGGCTGCGCCCGGCGGCCGTACACGTAGCTGGTGCCACCCCGGTGCAGCACCCCCGTGGTGCTCTGCGTCCAGCGGCCCCGGTTGGCCGCCAGCAGCCGCTGGGCCAACGCGACAGTGCCGGGCAGGTCCGGCACCGCGCCGACCGGCGTCCACGGCGACACGCCGCGCAGGAACAGCACCTCGCACTTGTAGAGGTTGCCCACCCCGGCCAGGTTGCGCTGGTCGAGCAGCGCCTCGCCGATGGTGCGCTCCGGGTCGGCGGCGAGCCGGCGGACCGCCTCGTCCGCGTCCCAGTCCGGGCCGAGCAGGTCCGGCCCGAGGTGGCCGACGAGCGACTCCTCGTCGGCGGTCGGCACCAGCGCCAGCTCGTGCAGGTGGTAGCCGACGGCGACCGCGGCGGGGGAGCGCAGCACCACCCGGATCAGGTGCGCCGGACGCGCGGTCCAGCGCTCACCCGGGGCGTACGCCCGCCAGGCGCCGTCCATCCGCAGGTGCGAGTGCAGCGTCCAGGGCTCGGCGTCGATGCCGGTCAGGCGCAGCAGCAGATGCTTGCCCCGGCTCGCCGACTCGCGCACCGTCCAGCCGCTCAGGTCGGTGGTGGCGAGCTGTGGCACGCGGAAGTCGGACCCGGTGAGCCGGGCCCCGGCCAGCGCGCGTTGCAGGACGCGCGCGGTGTTCCAGACGGTGTCGCCTTCGGGCACCCCGCCATTGTCCCCTACCGAATGGAATTCGCATGTGTCGCTATTTGTACTGAGGTTCCACTTGATCTGCGGAAACGCAACGATCAGGGGGTTCTGAGGAGAATGCTGATGGCACATCTACGACGTCGTACCGTCGTCGCCCTGACCGCCCTGCTCACCGTGGCCGCCGGCCTGCCCGGCACGCCCGCGCAGGCCGCGCCCCCGCCCACCGCCGCACCGGCACGCGCCGCCGCGCCCGGCTCCGAACGCTGGTCCGTCGACCTCGCCGTCGCCGGCGGCGACGACGTCAACGTCGCCTGGCGGTCCGGCCGTCTGCGGCTGGCCGACCCACGGCCCACCGCCCGCACCCGCCCGGCCGCCGTCGCCGGACCGGTCGCCGAGGGCATCCTGCTCTCCGCGCCGCGCGCCCTGGACCGGCCCGCGACCCGGGTACGCGCACAGCTCGCCGCCCGCACCGGCGACGGGGGTACGGCGGTGGCCCAGGTACGCGGCTGGCGTGCCCGCGGCTGGACCGAGTGGCGCGACGCCACCGAGGCGGTGTTCGACCAGCCGGTCAGCCGGGTCCAGGCGCGCGTGGTGCTGACCACCCGCGACTCCGCGTCGGAGGCCACCGTCACCGGGCTGACGCTCGCCGCCGACTCGGTCGCCACCACGGCGGTCCAGCCGGCCGCCGCGCTCAAGTACCGGGTGTACGCGACCCGGATCGGCCTGGTCGGCGGCATCACCGCCAACGGGCACACGGTGCGGACCCGGGACCACTTCGCGGCGCTGCCCACCCGGCGCGGCCTGTCCCCGCGCGGCACCGGCGACTACACGGTCAAGGTCTGCACCACGAGCGGCAGCCGCTGCGAGTACGCCCCGGTCTGGGACGTCGGCCCGTGGAACACCCGGGACGACTGGTGGAACCCGGCTTCGGTCCGGGAGAACTGGAAGGACCTGCCGCGCGGGAAGCCGGAGGCGCAGGCCGCCTACCAGGACAACTACAACGGCGGGCGGGACCAGTTCGGCCGTACCGTGCGCAACCCGGCCGGACTGGACCTGGCCGACGGGACGTTCTGGGACGGGCTGCGGCTCACCGACAACGCGTGGGTGGACGTGACGTTGCTGTGGACCGGCGGCGGGACGCGGGCCGTTGTCGGCTCCGGGCCGCTGAACCTGCGCGCCGGGGCGAGCACCTCGTACGCGAGCCGAGGGCTGGCCGCCACGTACGCCCACGTGCCGGTGCAGTGCTACGTGACCGGGCAGAAGATCGCCGGTACGTACCGCACCACGACGAGGTGGTACCGCCTGGTGGGCGGCAACTACGTCAGCCACGCCTACCTGTCCTCGATCTACGGCGGCACAGTCCCCCGCTGCTGACCCGTGCCGCCCTCCCTTCGCCGACCTCCCCCGCGATCTTGCAGTTTCGGCCCTCTCGCCGGGGCATTCGCCCCTTATGTCGGGGCATCAACTGCAAGATCGCGGGGGGAGGCGGGGTCAGGGGTTGGTGATTCTGATCAAGGCGCCTGGGGTGGTTTGGAGGGTGTCGGCGGCTCGGCCGGTGTTGACCGCTACGGCCACCAGGCCGGCGGAGTCGACGTAGACCACCAGGGTGCCGGGTTCGGCGTCGCCGAACGTGCGGCCGTGCACCGCCTCGTGGCCGTTCACCAGGACCCGGGACGGCAGGCCGTCGAGCAGCGCGCCCGGCGCGGCGAGCTGGACGTTGCCGAAGTGGTCGACGGTCAGCACCTCGGCGGTGAGGCCGCCCGGCTCGGCGCGTACCACCGGTTCCGGCAGCCGGACCAGCGCGCCCGGGTCCACTGTCGGTCCCGCCTCGCCCGGCGGCGCGCCGAGTGCCAGCCGGGCGGCCACCGGCGCGAACACGTCCCGCCCGTGGAACGTGCGGGACACGGCCGGGCCGAGCCAGTCCGGGTTGGTCAGCTCCACCGCGGCGGTCACCCCGCCGAGCGCCTCCGCGGCCGGGACCAGCAGCCCGTTGTCCGGCCCCACGAGCAGCCCGCCGGGCGCGGCGAGCGCGATCCCGCGCCGCGTCGTGCCGACACCCGGGTCGACCACCGCCACGTGCACGCCCCACGGCAGGTACGGCACCGTCTGCGCGAGCACCGCCGCGCCCCGGCGTACGTCGGCCGGTGGGATCAGGTGCGTCACGTCGATCACCCGGACGGCCGGGGCGAGCCGGGCCAGCACCCCGTGGCACGCGGCCACGAACCCGTCGGACAGCCCGTAGTCGGTGGTCAGCGAGACACACCGAGGGGTGCCGTTCACTTGTCGCCCGCCGGGGCCAGGTGCCGCGCCAGGCGCAGCTCGTCGTGCAGCGGGATTCCGTCCGCGCCGACGTGCGGAATGGCCGGCTTGACGGCTCGGGCCCGGTCCACAGCGCCCGCGTCCACCGCGACGATCCGCAGCCCCCGGCGCTGGTAGAAGCGCAGCGCGCCCAGGTTGTCGTTCGTGGTGACCAGCCAGATCCGGTCCGCCCCGGCAGCGGCGGCCACCTCCTCGGCGGCGGCCAGCAGGGCGCTGCCGGCCCCGGTGCCGGGCGTCGACGCGGCCAGGCTCACCACTTCCAGCCCGTCGGTGTCGACCCGGTACACCAGCGCACCGGCGAACGCGCCGCCGTCGTCGGCCGCCACCAGCGCGGGCAGGTCACGCAGGTCGTAGCGGGTGTCGTGGACCACCACGACCGGCCCGCCCCACTCCCGCTCGTGCAACGCCGTCAGCGCGGCGCGGTCCTCGTCGCGCGCCTGACGTACCCGGATCGAGGCCACCGGCACACCCTACGTTCCCGCTCCCCGGAACTCCGGGCGGTCAGCCGCGCAGGCGCAGGCCGCGCGGGGTGGCGCGGAAACCGGCGGCGGTCAGCGCGTCGCGCAGCGGGGACGCGTTCACGGCCTCGCCGTCGGCGCGTTCCACCGAGATCGCGCCGAGCGCACCCGAGTGCACCGCGTCGGCGAGCGCCTTGCCGGCCGCGCCGAGCGTGTCGGCGTCGTCGGTGAACGACAGGACCGTCCGGCCGCCCCGCTCGACGTAGAGCACCAGGTCGCCGCCGACGAGCACGACCAGCGCACCCGCCTTGCGCCCGGCCCGGTGGCCGGTGGCCGGCGCCGCTCCGTCGCCGGAGTCGACAACGCGTTCGGGCCAGGGCAGCGCCGCGCCGTACGGGTTAGCCGGGTCGGTGGCCGCGAGCACGACCGTCGGACCGCCCCGGCCCTGGGAGTCGTCGGCGAGCGCCCGGATCCGGTCCACCGCACCCGGCACCGCGAACTGCGCCGCGCCGAGCCCTTCGACGAAGTAGCCGCGCCGGGCCGCCCCGCGTTCCTCCATCGCGGACAGCACCGGGTAGACCCCGGCGAAGCCGCCGGTGACCTGCTCGGCGACGACCGCGCCCCGGGTCACCACGCCGTGCCGTTCCAGCAGCAGGTCGGCCAGGGCGGCGGCCCGGCGGGTGGGGTCGAGGTCGCGTTCGGGCAGCCGGGACCAGCGACCGGCCATGGTGGGCGGGCCGCCCCGGCTGGGCAGTGTCACCCGGCCCGGCCGGCGGTAGCGGGTGCGCGGCGCCGACGGCCGGGACCGGTGCGCCCCGCCCGCGCCGAGCGCGGCCCGCAGCGGGGCGAGCGTGTCGTTGGTGAGGTGACCGGCCCAGACCAGATCCCACACCGCGCCGGACAGGGCGGCGTCGTCGGTGGCGCCGACCCGGTCGGACAGCGAGCGGAAGAACAGCGCCTGGCCGCCGGCGAGCGCGTCGAGCACCGACTCGTGCAGCGGGGTCAGCGTCAGCGCCTCGTCCGGCGGTGGGAGCAGCAGCGGCGCGACGTCGGCGTACGCGAGCGTCACCCACCCGTCGCCGCCGGAGATCGCGCCCGCGCCGGCCCACACCACCTCGCCACCGGCGCACAGCTCGTCGAGCTGGGCGGGGGAGTAGTCGGCGACCCGGGCGGGCAGCACCAGGCGTTCCAGCGCGGACGCCGGCACGCTCACGCCCTGCAACTGCTCGACGGTGGCGGCGACCGCCTCGACGCCCCGGGCCGAGGAGCCGACCTGCTGCCAGCGGGGCAGGAACGCGGCGAGCGCGCGCGGCGGCACCGGTTCGATCTCCCGGCGCAGGGCGGCAAGGGAGCGGCGGCGCAGCAGGCGCAGCACCTCCGCGTCGCACCACTGGGTGCCCACACTGTCCGGCGCGAACTCGCCGGAGACCACCCGGCCGTTCGCGGCGAGCCGGCGCAGCGCCTGCTCCACCACGAACACGCCGAGCCCGAACCGGGCCGCGCAGGTGGCCGCCGCGAACGGGCCGTGCGTGCGGGCGTACCGGGCGACCAGGTCGGCGAGCGGATCGGCCACCGGCGCGAGGTACGCCTCGGCGACCCCGACGGGCAGCGCCACCCCGAGCGCGTCGCGCAGCCGGGCGGCGTCCTCGACGACCACCCAGCGGTCCTCGCCGGCGATGCGGACCCGCAGCACCCGCCGGGCCGCCGCCAGCTCGTCGGTCCAGGACTCCGGTACGCCCCGCTCGGCCAGCTCGGCGCCGCTCAGGTCACCGACCACGCGCAGCAGCTCGACCACGTCCTCCGGGTCGCGGGGCCGCCGCTGCTCGGTGAGCCAGCGCAGTTGGCGTGCGGTCTCGGCGAGCACGTCCGGGTCTAGCAGTTCCCGCAGGTCGACGCGGCCGAGCAGCTCGCCCAGCAGCCCGGAGTCGAGCGCCAGCGCGGCGGCCCGCCGCTCGGCCAGGGGCGCGTCGCCCTCGTAGAGGAACGCGCCGACGTACCCGAACAGCAGCGACCTCGCGAACGGCGACGGGCGCTCGGACTCCACCTCGACCAGGCGTACCTTGCGGGCGGCCAGGTCGCGCATCAGCTCGCCGAGGGCGGGCTGGTCGAAGACGTCCTGGAGGCACTCGCGGGCGGCCTCCAGCGTGACCGGGAAGTCGGCGTACTCGCGGGCCACGTCGAGCAGCTGCGCGGCGCGCTGGCGTTGCTGCCACAGCGGCTGCCGCCGCCGGGGGTCACGCCGGGGCAGCAGCAGCGATCGGGCCGCGCACTCGCGGAACCGGGACGCGAACAGCGCCGACGTGCCGACCGACTCCTCGACGAGCTGGGCGATCTCGTCCGGCTCGAAGACGACCACGTCGGCGCCGGGCGGGGTGTCCGCGGTGTCCGGCAGGCGCACCACGATGCCGTCGTCGGAGGGCATGACCTGGGCGTCCACGCCGTACCGCTCGGCCAGCCGGCGGCCGATCGCCAGCGCCCACGGCCCGTTGACGCGCGCGCCGAGCACCGAGTGCACGGCGAGCCGCCAGTCGCCCAGCTCGTCGCGGAACCGTTCGACCACCACCGTCCGGTCGTCCGGCAGCGACCGGGTGGCCGCCTTCTGCTCGCGCAGGTAGTTCATCAGGTTGCCGGCGGCCCAGTCGTCCAGCCCGCCGGCACGCAGCGCCGCGACCGCGTCGGCGTCGGACTGCCGCAGCAGCGCCCGGACCCGGGCACCGATCGCCCGGCCCAGCTCGACCGGGCGGCCGAGCTGGTCGCCCTTCCAGAACGGCATCCGGGCCGCCTGCCCGGGCGCGGGGGAGACGAGCACCCGGTCGGGGGTGATCTCCTCGATCCGCCAGGACGACGAGCCGAGCAGGAACACGTCACCGACCCGGGACTCGTAGACCATCTCCTCGTCCAGCTCACCGACCCGCGCGGCCCGCTCGGCGCCGGCCAGGAACACGCCGAACAGGCCCCGGTCGGGGATGGTGCCGCCGCTGGTCACGGCGAGCCGCTGGGCGCCGGGCCGGCCGGTCAGCACGTCGGTGGCGCGGTCCCAGACCAGCCGGGGACGCAGCTCGGCGAACGCGGTCGACGGGTAGCGCCCGGAGAGCATGTCGAGCACCGCGTGCAGCGCCGAGTCGGGCAGTTCCGCGAACGGCGCCGCCCGCCGGACCAGCACCGCCAGGTCGCCGAGCCGCCACGGCTCCAGCGCCACCATCGCGACGATCTGCTGGGCCAGCACGTCGAGCGGGTTGCGCGGGTAGTGCAGCTCCTCGATCGCCCCGACACCCATCCGTTCGGCCACCACTGTGCAGGAGAGCAGGTCGCCCCGGTGCTTGGGGAAGACGACGCCGCGCGAGACCGCGCCGACCTGGTGCCCGGCCCGCCCGACGCGTTGCAGCCCGGCCGCCACGCTCGGCGGCGCCTCGATCTGCACCACCAGGTCGACAGCGCCCATGTCGATGCCCAGCTCCAGGCTGGACGTGGCGACCACGGCGGGCAGCCGGCCGGACTTGAGCGCCTCCTCGATCTGCTTGCGCTCCTCCCGCGACACGCTGCCGTGGTGCGCCCGCGCGATCACCGCCGGCGCCCCGGCCGCCGCGCCGGACTGCGCCATCACCTCGGCCGGCTGCCGCGGCGGTCCGACCGGGCCGCCGAACGCTGCCGCCCCCCGACGTACCCGGTCCCCGTCGCCCGGCTCGCCGCCGGACACCGCGCCGGGCCCGCCGCCGTCGTCGAGCCCGGCCCCGTCGCCGGCCGGCGGGCCGTCGGCGCCGGGCAGCAGATCGGATACGCGCACCGGCTCCCCGCCCCGGGCCACGCGGCTGCCCTCCGGGGCGGACGCCGCCTCCAGCTCCTCGGCGGCCAGCTCGTTGAGGCGGGCGCAGAGGCGTTCGGCGCTGCGCCGGGAGTTGGTGAACACGATCGTGGACCGGTGCGCGCGGATCAGCGCGAACACGCGTTCCTCGACCGCCGGCCAGATCGAGGGGCGGCGGGGTGCGAGGCCGCCCAGGTCGTCCTCCGGCGGCTCCTGCTCGTCGAGGCGGGTCATGTCCTCCACCGGGACCTGGACGCTGACCTCGATGGTCTTGTTCGCCGGCGGCTGCACCACGTCGACCGGGCGTGCGCCGCCCAGGAAGCGGGCGCACACGTCGATCGGCCGGACGGTGGCGGACAACCCGATCCGTTGGGCGGGACGCTCCAGCAGCGCGTCGAGCCGTTCCAGGGACAGCGCCAGGTGGGCGCCGCGCTTGGTGCCGGCGACCGCGTGCACCTCGTCGACGATCACCGTGTCGACGCCGCGCAGCGAGTCGCGGGCGGCGGAGGTGAGCAGAAGGAACAGCGACTCGGGCGTGGTGATGAGGATGTCCGGCGGGGTGCGGGCGAAGGCCCGGCGCTCGTCGGCCGGGGTGTCGCCGGTCCGCATGCCGACGGTGATGTCGGGCGGGACCAGGCCGAGCCGGGAGGCGGCCTGGCGGATGCCGGTGAGCGGGGCGCGCAGGTTGCGTTCCACGTCGACGGCGAGCGCCTTGAGCGGGCTGACGTAGAGCACCCGGCAGCGGCGCCGGGGATCGGCCGGCGGCGGTTCCTTGGCGAGCCGGTCGAGCGACCAGAGGAACGCCGCGAGCGTCTTGCCGGAGCCGGTCGGCGCGACGACGAGGGCGTTGCGTGCGGCGGCCACCGAGCGCCAGGCGCCCTCCTGGGCCGGGGTGGGCGCGGCGAACGCCGCGGTGAACCACTCCCGGGTAGCCGCGCCGAACTCCGCCAGGACACCGCCCGGCCCGTCTGACCCGCCTTGCCCGCCTGACCCGCCTGGCCGGCTCGCCGGGGTCACCTCGTCCGCCACGCTCCCATCCTGCCGCGCCGGTGTGACATCCGGCCCGCCGCCGGACCGTTCCGTCCCGCCCGCGGCAGCCCGAGAATGGAATGGGCGATTATTCCGTTAAGTCTTACTTAACTGCTTGCTTGTGGGCTGCAACATAAAGTAACTTCACTCGCGATGCGGCGTGGGGTGGAGGCGTGGATGACCGTCGAGGACCGAGGTCTGGGTTCCGGAACCGACGTGCTCATCCGCAAGGTCGACAGTCGCCTGGCCGCGCTCCGCGCCGCGCTGCACGGCCCCGATCTCGAACTGGCCGAGGAACTGGCCGCGCGGCTGCGCGAGATGATCCTGGCGACCGCCCGCTCCAGCGCCGCCGACCGAGCCCGCGTCCGGGCCGCCGTGCACTACTTCGTCCAGCGCCGGGAGAGCCGCGACGCCCGGCTGCCGCTGCGCTCCCTGGTCGCCGCCCAGCGCGCCGTCGACCGCGCCGCCCGCCAGCTGGCCACCCCCAACCC
>NZ_RCVK01000193.1:0-12862 GCF_003667485.1 Micromonospora sp. BL1 | reverse complement strand
CTGGTCGACAACAACGCCGAGGGCGACGGCGGCGCCATCGCCAACTACGGCCGCACCTGGCTCAAGGAGAGCAAGGTCGTCGACAACCACGCCCAGGGCGACGGCGGCGGCGTCTACAACGAGGGCATCCTCAAGGTCGAGGAGACCCACGTCGACGACAACACCGCCGGCGGCAACGGCGGCGGTGTGGCCAACGGCAGCGGCCTGTCCGGTGGGCACGGCCCGGCGGCCTCCGCCGCGCCGAAGGGCTACGACAAGAAGGAGAAGCACCACGAGGCCGGCACTGTCGAGATCTACGGTTCCGACCACGGCAAGGACGGCGTGAAGTCGAGCCTGTCGGACAACCGCGCCGGCAAGAACGGTGGCGGCCTGTTCAGCAGCGGCGGCACCGTCACGGTGTCCTTCACCGCGATCACGGGCAACACCGCCTGCGAGAACGGTGGCGGCGTCTACGCCGAGAACACCGACCTCGACCTGGACAAGGTGCACGTCGCCAAGAACCACGCCGACGGCGACGGCGGCGGTGTCGTGGTCACCGGCGGCAAGCACTGGGGCTACCCGAACGACAAGGAGCACGCCAGCGCCACGATCGCCGACAGCAAGATCGTCGACAACACCGCCAACCGGTTCGGCGGCGGCATCTACAACGGCGAGTGGCTCATCAAGATCGAGGACGGCTTCCTCGCCCGCGACCACGACAAGGACGACAACGCCACCCTCACCATCCGCGACACCGACATCAAGGGCAACACCGCCCTCAACGGCGGCGGCATCTTCAACAACAAGGCGAAGATCACCCTCACCAAGACCCACGTCACCAAGAACACCGCCACCGACTCCAGCAAGCTCCACCGGGTCGCCGGCGGCGTCCTCAACAACGAAGGACGCGTCAAGCTCGACGACAAGTCCCTCATCAGCAACAACGACCCCACCAACTGCGCCAACACCGTCGAGGACTGCTTCAACTGACCTGACGGGCCACCGGTACGCGACCGGCCCCCTGCCACGTGACATGGCAGGGGGCCGGTCGGCCTTGCCGGTCAGCTCTGGACGAACACCGCCACGCTGCGCGCGGGCACGGTGAACGTGCCGGCGGCCCGGTCGAACGACGCGGTACGCAGCGCCGGGTCGGCCGAGTTCCGCAGCACCGGATGCAGCGCCACGTTCGCCCCGCGCAGCCCGGTGACGGTCTGCTCCGCCGTCTCCGGCGTGGCGTTGAAGACGACTGTCACCGACTTCCACTTCCCGTCCAGCCCTCGCGCGTCGAGGGTCATGGTGAGCACGCCCGGGGTCTCCTTCGTCCCGGACAGCGGGAACGCCACCCGCTTCTGCACCTGCTCGGCGGTGTCGAGCCCGAACACCGGCGAGGACCGGCGGACGCGCAGCAGCTCCGTGTACCGGGCGTCGGCCAGCTCGATCGCCGCGCAGTCCGGCACCAGCGACGGATCGGCCAGCAGCGGCTTCGCGTACGACCACTTGTCCTTGTTGTCGGCCTCCGGCGGCAGGCCGGCGCCGAACCCGTTGCCCTGGGCGCAGTCCCACCGGATCTGGTTGAACCAGTCACCGGAGTTGTACGAGTTGCGGTCCAGCGACTTCGAACGCAGCCGCTCGGAGCCGGTGGTCACGAACCCGGCGCCCTGCCCGAGCGCGGTGGTCGCCAGCGCGAGCGCCTGCATCCGGGCCCGGTCCTGTGCCGAGGTCCCCTGCGGCAGCTTGTACGCCAGCGCGTCGTACAGGATCTCGTTGTCGTGCGCGTCGACGTAGGTGACCGCCTCGCCCGGCGCGGCCGTGTATCCGGCCGGGGCGCCGTTGTAGTCGACCTGGGCGCCGGTGACCCGCTTGCCGGTGGAGTCGGTGAACCGGTAGCCGCGCAGGTTCCCGGTCAGCCCCACCTTGATCAGGTCGTGCTGGTGCAGCAGCCGGGCCCGCTGCTCGGCCGCCGAGCCGTTCACCTCGTCACCGTTGGGGTCGGTGTAGAGGCCGGAGGCGAAGCCCTGCACCCGCGGGTTGGCGTCGAACGGGCCGCCGCCGCGCACCGCGTCGCGGAGCCGGTCGTTGAACGTGCCGACGCCGGTGCCGGCCATGTTGGCCTGGGTGGCCTGCGTGAACCGGGCGTCGTCGGCGACCTCGCCGAAGTTCCAGCCCTCGCCGTACAGCAGGATCTTGCGACCGTCCACGCCGTCGCGGGCGAGCGTGAGCTTGTCCAGCGCGGCCCGTACGGCCAGGATGTTCGCCTTCGGGTGGTGGCCCATCAGGTCGAACCGGAACCCGTCCACCTTGTACGCCTTGGCCCAGGTGACCAGCGAGTCCACCACGAGCTTGCCCATCATGGCGTGCTCCGGGGCGGTGTTGGCGCAGCAGGTGGAGTTCGCGACGGTTCCGTCCTCCAGCAGCCGGTGGTAGTAGCCGGGCACCACCTGGTCGAGCACCGACTTCGGGTCGGTGCCGGCGGCCGAGGTGTGGTTGTAGACCACGTCCATGACCACCCGCAGGCCGGCCTGGTTCACCCCGGCGACCATCCGGCGGAACTCGGTGGTGCGCTTCGCGCCGTTCGGGTCTACGGCGTACCCGCCCTCGGGCACCGTGTAGTGCAGCGGGTCGTACCCCCAGTTGTAGCCGTCGGTGCCGGCGACCGCCGCGACGCATTTCTGCTGCTCGTCGGAGTCCGGCGGCAGCGCGGCCAGGTCGCAGTCCGGCCGGGCCTGGTCGGCCCGCTTCTCCGGGATGGTGGCGAAGTCGAAGGCCGGCAGCAGGTGCAGGTGGTTGACCCCGGCGTCGCCGAGCGCCCGCAGGTGCTTCATGCCTGCCGTGTTCGGATCGGTGAACGCCAGGTAGGTGCCCCGGCGCTCGGCCGGGACAGTGGTGTCGGCGATGGAGAAGTCCCGCACCGACAGCTCGGAGATCTGGACCTTCGACGCCGGCGGGGCGGCCGGCTTGCGCAGGTTCGCCCAGCCGGCCGGTGCGAGCGCCGGGTCGGTCAGGTCGACGATCTGGCTGTGCGTGGAGTTCGGGGCGAGCGCCACCGAGTAGGGGTCGGTCACCGACGCGGTGACCATCTTCTGCGTGGCCGGCTGCCACGCCTGCACCCGGTAGCGGTAGTAGCGGCCGTTCCACGCCTTAGTGCCACGTACCGACCAGACGCCGGTGCGGTCGTCGCGGCGCATCGCCACGCTGGTCGGCTGGGCCGTGGGCGAGTCGTACAGCTCCAGCGAGACGGTCCGCGCGGTCGGCGCCCACACCGCCAGGGTGGGCACCCGTCCGGCGAACGTCGGGCCGAGCTTCGCGCCGGTCGCCGCCGCGTAGAGGTCGTCGAGCACGCCGGGGATCTGCACGCCGATGGCGGCGAGCAGCGCACCGTCGGCGTCCCGCTCGGTCACCACGATCTGGCCGCGCAGCGCCGCCGGCACCCGGGCCAGGTCGGCGCGGTCGAGCGTGAAGGCGTGCGAGGCCCAGAGATGGGGGTACGCCTGCCGTTGCGCCTCGGTCAGCCCGTTGCGCTGCGCCCGCAGCCCGATGGTGGTGTACGTGCCGGTCAGCTCGCCGTCGGCGAGGCCGATCCCGCCGGCCGGGGCGACGGCGAGCGCGTACCGCCTGCCGTCGGTCGGCCCGGTCGCCCAGGCGACTGTGGACCTGTCGATCCACTGCGCCTTCTGCTTGGTCAGGTCGAGGTCCTTGGCGGCGCCGGACGTGGTGGTGGGCAACAGCCGTCCCTTCACTCCGGCCAGCAGCCACACCTCGCGTCCGGCGGAGGCGAAGTCGAGCCGCTGGTCCTCGGGCTGGTCCTTCTCGTCACCGGAATGAATGATGTAGCTCAGCCCGGTCGCCCCGGCGGCCAGGGGCACCCGGAACACCGCGCCGTACGCGTCGATCTTCTCCGGCTCGAGCGGAGCGGCCCAGTCGGTCGGGGTGGCCGCGCCGTCCCACAGGTGCAGGCCCCAGCCGTCGTAGTTCCCGTCGGCCTTACGCCAGTGGATCAGCGCCGTGTTCTGGTCCACCGGCGGGTCGGGCTCGCCGGTGGCGGCCTGCCGCGTCGGATAGACCGCCGGGTCGCCCTGCTTGACCCAGACCTCGCCGGTCGCAGTCACGTCGATGGTGCGGTCGTTCGCGACGTCCTTGTTGCCGTCGCCGTCGATCACGAGGAATCCGACCGACTTCGCGCCGGGCTTGAGCTTGACCCAGGCGAACCGGCCGTACGAGTCCTCACCGGCGAACGGCTGCCCGGCGGGCCATTCGGTCACGTACGCCGGGTCGATGTCGCCCCAGGCGTACAGCCGCCAGTCGTCGTACCCGCCGGCCGGGCGCTGGTAGTGCACGATCGCCCAGTCGCGTGACGCGCCCTGTGCGGGGGTGCCGACGGTGCCGGTGGCGCGGGCGGTGGCGGTGCGGCCCTTGCCGTCGCGGACCACCGCCTTGTACTCCACGCGGGTGCCGCCGGGCAGGCCGGTCAGGTCGTGGTGCACGGTGTACGGCGCGCGCTGCGCGGTGCCTAGCAGCGTCCACTTGCCGCCCGCGACCCGGGCGGCGAACGTGACGGTGGCGAGCGGATCGCCGGTCACCTGGGCGGTGACGGCGGTCTTGCCGGGGACCGGGGTGTCGCCCGGCTCGGTGATCGTGATCTTCGGGGCGCCGGCCTGCGGGATCGCCCGGTCGGCCTTCAGCACCAGCGCCGACATCGCCGGCACGGTGACGCTCAACTTGCCGTCCGCGCCGGCAGTCGCGCCCGCGGCGCCGCCGTACACGCCGGTGAAGCGGGCGCCGGCCGACCAGGTGTCCACCGTGACAGTCTGCGGCGTCGCGGCGTTGTTCACCGCCGCCACGTACTCGATCCGGTCGGCGGGCAGGACGCGGGAGAACGCGAACACGCCCGGCCCGTCGGCCGCGTGCCGGGTCACCTGCACGCCGTCGCGCAGCGCCGGGTGCGCCGACCGCAGCTCGCCCAGCTCGGCGATGGTCCGGTAGAGCGGGTGGCGGGTGTCGTACTGGTCGGCGGCGTGGGTACGGGTGGTGCCGATCAGGTCGTCGTCGAGGTAGTCGGCGGTCCGCGAGGCGAACATGTCCTGCCGGGCGTCCTTGTCGCCGCCCGGGCCGGTGAAGCCCTGCTCGTCGCCGGAGTAGACGACCGGCTGGCCGCGGGTGAGGAACATGAGCTGGTGCGCGAGCCGGCTGCGGTTCAGCTGGGTGGCGTCGTCACCGCCGGCGGCGGCGACGAACGAGCCGATCCGGCCCATGTCGTGGTTGCCCAGGAACGTGGTGAGCCGGTTGGCGTTCGTATCCCGCGCGGAGTACAGGTCGTCCTTGGCGTAGACGTCGGCGAGCGCCTTGGCCGAGCCGTCGGCGGCGGCGTACCCGCGTGCCGCCTCCTGGAACGAGAAGTCGAGCGTGGCGGGCAGTCCGCCCTGTCGCACGTAGGTGGACTGGATCTCCTGCTCGGCACTGTAGACCTCGCCGAACATGAAGAAGTCCTTCTTGCCGGCCTTGGCCGCGGCAGCGTCGATGCCGCGGGCGAACTGCGGCCAGAAGTCGAGGTTGGTGTGCTTGACCGTGTCGAGGCGGAACCCGTCCACGCCGGCCTTGCCGATCCACTGGGCGTAGATGTCGGTCATGCCGCGGACCACCTCGGGACGCTCGGTCCACAGGTCGTCGAGGCCGAAGAAGTCGCCGTACTCGCTGTTCTCCCCGGCGAACGTGGAGTCACCGCGGTTGTGGTACATGGTCGGGTCGTTCAGCCACGCCGGTACCTTGACCTTCGCGTCGGCCGGGGTGGCGAACACCGGGGTGTACGGGAACGACTTCTCGTTCACCGCCGGGAACCTCCGGGTGCCGTCGGCGTAGTTGCGGTCCTCGAAGGGGCGTCCCTGCGCGTCGCGGTAGGGGGCGGTCTTCTTGTCCACGTAGCCGTACTTGTCCTCGGCGTACCGGATGACGTCGGCGGTGTGGTTGACGATGATGTCGAGGTAGACCTTGATGCCCCGCCGGTGGGCCAGGTCGACCAGCTTCTTCAGCTCGGCGTTGGTGCCGAAGTGCGGGTCGACCTGGGTGAAGTCGGTGATCCAGTAGCCGTGGTAGCCGGCCGAGACGTCCGCGCCGGCGCCCTGCACCGGCCGGTTCTTGAAGATCGGCGCGAGCCAGATGGCTGTGGTGCCGAGGCCCTGGATGTAGTCCATCCGGTCGATCAGGCCCTTGAGGTCGCCGCCGTGGTAGAAGCCCTTGTCGGCCGGGTCGAGGCCGGTGGTGAGCCGGCCGCCGGTGAGGCCGCCGGTGTCGTTGCGCTTGTCGCCGTTGGCGAACCGGTCCGGCAGGACGAAGTAGAACTGCTCGGCCTTCTTGGTGCCGGCGGCGGCCTTGAGCAGCGCGTCGGGGGACGGCTCGCGGTTCCACTGCGGAGCGTTGCCGGCGGCCAGGACGTCGGGGGTGGCGGCGGCCGGGCCGGTGGCGTCGGCGCCGAGTTGGTGGAGGGCCACCGGCACGCCGACGAGAGTGAGTACGAGGGAGGTGACCAGGGCGAGCAGCGCCTTGGGGGATATCGGCGGCGGTTTCATCGACGGCCTTTCTCTGGTCGCTGATTCGCCCGCACGCTAGCCCTTGCCGAAACATTCTGCAATACCTTGCAAACACTGCCGCAACAAAGCAGTCGCCTTGCAAGAGGAGGCATCCGATGCCGGCCCCTACCGGGCCGCGCGACCTACCGTTCGGCGCAGGGCGTGCCGTCGACGGTGCAGCTCACCGGCCGGGCGCCGGCCCGCTCGATGTGGAACCGCACCGGCAGCGACTGCCCGGGGGCCAGGTCGAACCCGCTGCGGTAGGTCAACACGCCGTCGTCGAAGCGGAACACACCCTGCTCGGCGCCCTCGACCCAGGCGGTGACCAGCCGGCCACCCGGGAACACCGCGCGCACCGTCCAGCCCTGCGCCGTGCGCGCGGTGTTGACCAGCAGCACCTCACCGATGAACCCGCCGTCGAAGGCGCTCGGCACGCTGTACCGGCCGGTCACCGCCGACGGCGGCGTCGGAGGAGGCGTCGGAGGCAGCACCGGCCGGGCCACACCCCGGGGGCTGGGAGTCGACGCGGCCGGAGTCGGCCGGGCGGGCAGCAAGGTGGACCGGGGCGACAGGCCCGGCACCACCGCGGCGGTGGCGGAGACCGGCGACGGGCCGGTGGGGGTGACCGCCGTGGGCGTCGGCGCGACGTGCGGCAGCGACATCACCGGATCCGCCGGACCGGCCGCCGGGAACGTCCGCCGGCCCCGCACCGAACCGAGCGCCACCACCAGCAGGACCACCATCACGACCACGCCCGCGGCGACGAGGATCCAGGGGGACGAGGTCATGGCGGCCCCGGGCTGCGGGCCGGGACGACGCGTGCGGGACATGGTCCTCCTGTCGGGGTCCGGGCCAGAGTAGCCAGCCGGGCCGGGTCGCGGCGAGCATCGCGCCCGAGCCCTGCCGTCCGGTGCCTCGCACCTGATACCTTGCACGCCGATCAATGACCACAATGGCTCGTCGAGCCGGTAGGACGGTTGGCCAGTGACTGAGTGGCAGGACAGTATCCGGCGGGCGTCCGCGACGGACGCCGCCGTCGTGACGGCGATTTTCGCCGAGGCTTTCATGCGGGATCCGGTGAGCGGCTGGGTCTTCCCCGACGACGACCATCGTGCACGTGTCCACCGCGCCTTCTTCGCACCGTTCGTCGCGTTCGCGCTGCGCACCGGTGAGGTGCACATCGCCGGCGACGGCCTGGGCGCCACGCTCTGGCTGCCCACCGGTGAGGGTCACGACGCCGAGGAGGGCGACGAGTTCGAAGGGATGGAGGCCGCGATCGGCGCGGAGGCCATGAAGCGGTTCGCCGTGCTGGACGAGATGATGAGCGCGCGGCACCCGGGTGAGCCGCACCTGTACCTGCCCTTCATCGGGGTGCACCCGGACCATCACGGCAAGGGCGTCGGCTCGGCGCTGCTGCGTAACAAGCTGGCCGAGCTGGATCAGGCCGGCACCGCGGCGTACCTGGAGGCCAGTTCGCCGCGCAACGCCGCGCTCTACGAGCGGCTCGGATTCCGGCGCCGTCCGGTCACGCTGGACCTGCCGGAGGGCCCCAGCCTCTACCCGATGTGGCGCGACCCGGCCTGACCGGTGCCGTCCCGCCCCGGCTCGGCCCGGGGCGGGACGTCATCGCCGTACCGTCGTGGTGGTGACGTCGAGCGCGCCCACGACGGCGGCGAGCAACCCTTCGAGCTGAGCCGGCAGGAACCGGCGGCAGTCACGCATCCGCGCTGCCACCTGCGGATCGAAGATGTGCGCGGCCAGCCCGACCGCCTCGGCGAGGGTCGCCAGCAGCAGCGTCCCCGGGTCCAGCTCGGCCGGGGACGAGTGCATCAGCATCGCGGTCAGCCGCACCCGCGGTGAGGCCGCCTGGTTCGGGTCGATGGCCGGCCAGCGCACCGTCCGGCCGATCAGCTTGCCCTGCTCACGGCGGAGCACGCCGGCGGTGACCAGCCGGGTGCCCACCCGCTCGTTGATGTTGAGCTGCGTCCGCAGGTAGCGGATCCACAGCCGGGCCGGATGCGCCCCCTCGCGGCGCAGGATCTCGGTGATCAGCAGGTCGGTGAGCGGCTCCTGCCACAGCCGCGGATCGACAGCGGCGATCCCCCCTCCGTCGAGGGCGATCCGGCCCTCGAACATCAGCTCGGCGAGCGCGGCGCCGGCCAGCCCGCACTCCAGCCGGTCGACAGCGACGTGCGGCTTGCCGGTGAACTCGTCGTGTCCGATAAGGAACAGCGCATCCGCAAGCCGGTAAGTGGCCTGCGCCCCGGGGTAGGTCATGGTCCATCCTCGAACGGTGGCCGTGATCGTCGACACGGGACGGTACGGCATGACCACGCACAGCTCAATTCCGGCCGATCACGCGCACCCCAATCGATATCGAAGCGGGGTTGTCACGATCAGTGATCACCAATACCCTGCTTCAGGTTGTTCCGAAGTAGACACCTCAATCCCCTCACCCCCTCCCCTGGAGAAGCCTTGTCCTCCGATCCGTTCTTCTCCGACGGCGGGCTGCGCCGCGGTCGTCTCGGCACCGCTCACCTCGTCTTCTTCACCGTCGCCGCGTCCGCCCCGCTGACCGTTCTCGGCGGTGGTGTCACCACCATGTACGCGGTCAGCGGCAACATCGGCGCCGCGCTCGGATACGTGCTCCTCGCCGCCGTGCTCGCCGTCTTCGCCACCGGCTACGCCGCGATGAGCCGGTACGTCGCCAACGCGGGCGCGTTCTACGCGTACATCGCCAACGGCCTCGGCCGGGCCGGCGGGGTGGCCGGCTCGGCTGTCGCGCTCGCGGCGTACAACGCGATCCAGATCGGTCTGTACGGCCTGCTCGGCGCGATCCTGGGCGACTTCATGTCCGCCAAGACCGGCATCGAGCTCGACTGGTGGGTCTGGGCGCTGCTGGCCTGGGTGTTCATCGGCGCGCTCGGCGTCCTGCGCATCGACCTCAACGCCACAGTCCTCGCGGTGCTGCTCATCCTCGAGTGCGTGGCCGTGCTGATCTTCGACCTGGTCGCCTTCGCCAACCCCGACGGCGGCACCGTCACCACCGCCGGCATCAGCCCCGGCCACCTGTTCGGCGCCGGCTTCGGCGCGGTGCTCGCGTTCACCATCGCCTCCTTCACCGGCTTCGAGAGCGGCGCCATCTACAGCGAGGAGGTCAAGGACCCGCGGCGCACCGTGGCCCGGGCCACCTACATCGCGGTCGCGTTCACCGGCCTGTTCTACGCCTTCTCCGCCTGGGCGCTGACCGTGCTCACCGGTCCGGAGAACGCCCCGGCGGCCAGTGCCGAGGCGGGACCGGGCATCATCTTCGGCGCGCTCGACCAGTACACCGGCGCGGTCGTCGCGGACATCGCCAACGTCCTGTTCATCACCAGCGTGCTGGCCGCCCTGCTGTCGTTCCACAACGGCGTGGCGCGCTACCTGTTCGCGCTGGGCCGGGAGCGGGTGCTGCCGGGCTTCCTCGGCGCCACCTCCAGCCGCAGCGGCGCACCGGTCGCGGGCTCGCTCGTGCAGAGCATCCTCGCCGTCGTGGTGTTCCTGGCGTTCGCGATGACCGGCCGTGACCCGGTCATCGACCTGTTCACCTGGCTGTCCGGCGCCGCGGCGGTCGGCGTCGTGCTGCTGATGACGCTCACCTCGGCCTCCGTGGTGGGCTTCTTCCGGGGCCGCCCCGGCCCGGAGAGCGCGTGGCAGCGGGCGATCGCCCCGGCGCTCGGCACGGTCCTGCTCACCGCCGTGCTGCTGGTGCTGCTGTTCAACTTCGACGCGCTGCTCGCCCCCGACACCGCGAGCTACCTGAAGTGGCTGCTGCCGGCGATCCCGGTGGCGGCGGGCCTGATCGGCCTGATCTGGGGCGCGGTCCTGCGCACCAGCCGGCCGGACACGTACCGCCGGATCGGCCAGGTCACCGAGGAGGGCCTGCACGAGCCCGGCCTGCACCCGGCCCCCGAGGCCGACCGCTGGGCCGGCGCCCACCACCGCTGACGCCCGTCGGTGCGGCGGCCGGCCACGCGGCCGGCCGCCGCACCACCACGATCAGGCGGTACGGATGACGGTGCAGATGACCGGGCCGTCCTCGGTGGTGCGCAGCAGGTAGCGGTAGCGCTCGCCGGGGACCGCGCCGCCCTGGCTGTCCAGGAACTCCCAGCGCACCGCCACCTCGGTGAGCAGCGCGGAGATCTGCTGCACGTCCTCGATCTGCGCGTTCGCGGCGACGAGTTCCCGCTCCTGGTAGTCGGGCGCGGCGCCGACGAAACTGAGCGCCACCGCAGCAGGCGAGGTGAACGAGAAGCTGTAGGTGTCGGCGACCACCAGCCCGGGCAGGGCGTAGCAGCCGGCGATGGCCGGCACGTCGGCAGTGGTCAGCGCCACGCCGTACCGGTCGAAGAAGTCGGTGAGCGTGTCGAGGTCGGTGGAAGCCGTCACGACGCTCCTCATTACCGGCCCGCCCCGGCGGCAAACCTTCCTCAGCGCGGCGGGATCCGTACCTCGATCTCGGCGCCGAGGTGCGCGCCGCCGCGCAGCGCCAGGTCGTCGCCGCTCCAGAACCGGCCCGGGTCGTACCAGTTGGGCCGTCGCCCGGCGGGCAGCAGGCCCATCGCCTCATAGGTCACCGCGACGACCTCGGCGCAGTACGCGGTCTCCAGCGCGGCGGCGTTCTCCCTGCCGGCGTCGCCGATCCTGCCCGCGTCGCCGGTATCGCCCCGGTCGCCGGCATCGCCTCGGTGGCCGGTATCGCCGGCCCTGCCCCGGCTGCCGGCCTCGCCCCTGTCGATGATCCTGTTCAGGATGCCGATCTGGTTCCGGTCGCCGGTCCTGCCCCGGAGGGCGCCGAGGCTCAGGCGGCGCGGGTGCGGCAGCCGGCCCCGCGCCCACCGCCAGGCGAGCTGCGCGGTGGACGGGAACGGCGTGCCGTCCAGGCGAGCCACGGTACGCAGCACCGCCTCCTCCATCGCCGTGCCGGCCGGTGGTTCGAGCTGGCGCAGCCAGCCCCGCTGGCCGTACCGGTTGGCCCAGACGCAGACCGCGTCCCGCAGGTCGTGCAGCTGCACGCCGCGCTGGTGGGTGCCGGTCCACATGTCCGGCAGCGAACGCCCCAGCTCGGCGTGCCACATCAGCGGCGGCATGTCGTCGAGCACCACCGCCATGCCGACGTGGTTCACCGGGCTGTTCGTGGTGAGCTGGATGGCCCGGTCGGGCACGCTGCGTCCGCGGAACACCCACAGGTCGCCGGTGCGGGTCAGCTCCACTGCCTCGTCCAGGCTGATGCTCATGGAGGACTACCCTATGCGGATGCGGCAACGGATGCGGTGGTGGAAGGTACTCGGACTCGCGGGTCTCGCCGGCGTCGCGGCGACCGGAGTGGTGGTGGCGCGGGCCGAACGGCGGCGCCGGGCGTACACCCCGGAGGAGATCCGGGAGCGGCTGCGCGAGCGGCACGCCAAGGCCTCCTCGTCCTGACCGGACAGTCGGGGGCGGCGGATTCTCCTACCATCGCAATGATGGGAACCGTTTTCTGGGAGAGCCCGTTCGTCCTCGATCCTCCGCCCGCCGCCGTCGAGCGGCACGGCGACGTCGACCTGCACGTGCCCACCGGCGACGGCCGGCATCCCGCGGTCGTCGTCGTGCACGGCGTACCGGGACCGCCCGAGGCGCCCGACGCGCGGGACTGGCCGCTCTACCGGGGCTACGGCGCGCTGCTCGCCGAGGCGGGCGTGCTGGCCGCGATCCCCCGGCTCACAGTGGCCAGCCCGGACGACCTGTACACGGTCGCCGCCCGGGTCGCCGCCACCGCCGAACTGCTTCGCGCCGACCCGCGCGTCGACCCCGACCGGCTCGGCCTCTGGTTCTTCTCCGGCGCCGGCCTGCTGCTCGGCGACTGGCTCCGCGACCCGCCGGTCTGGCTGCGCGGCGTGGCCGCGACCTATCCGCTGCTGGCCCCGCTTCCCGGATGGCCCCCGGTGGACCCGCGCTTCCGCCCGATAGACGCCCTCGACCTGCCCGCCGGCGCCGCCCACAGCCCGGCGCACCCGGTCGCCGCCCCGCCCTCGGACGCGGCCGCCCCCGTCGACGCCGATGTCGACGTCACGCGAGCAGCCTCTTCCTCTTCCGATGTCGCGGGGTCCGACGCCGCGCGGGCGGAGGGTGCGGCACGGCCGACGCTCGTGCTGACCCGGGCGGGGCGGGAGCGGCCCGAGGTCGCCCCGACGATCGAGGCGTTCACGGCTGTAGCGCGGCGGCGAGGCATCCCGTTGTGCGTGGTGGACGTGCCGAACGGGCAGCACGGATTCGACGCGCTGGACCATACCGAGGAGTCCCCG
>NZ_RCVK01000245.1:0-12918 GCF_003667485.1 Micromonospora sp. BL1 | reverse complement strand
GCGCGGGGACGCTCGGTGGGTGGAACGCGCTTGGGTGATCCGGCAGATCGCGAGTGACCAGGGTGGCGTCGTCACCCGTGCGCAGGCACTCCGGGCCGGCTACAGCCGGCACGAGATCGACAACCTCCTGACCTCGCGTCGGTGGCGACGGCTGGCTCGCGCGACCTACGCCGTCGACCGCCCCGGACCCGACGGCTCGGAGCGGCGTCGTCAGATCCGGGCGGCGGTCCTGTCGCTGGGCCCGCAGGCGCATGCCGTTCTCGGCACGGCCGCCGAGCTGCACGGGATCGCAGGGCTGCCGAGAGCTGGTGCGATTCACGTCGCAGTCCCGGGTCGTGCGGCCCGGCCGACCCGCGTCAAGGACCCCGCCGTGGCGTTGCACCAGTTCGAGCATCCCGAGCAGGCGCTGACGACTGTCGACGGCATTCCGGTGACGGCTCCCACGCACACGCTCGCGGAACTCGTCCTCCGGGCGCCCCGCTACCACGCGGTGGCCCTGCTCGACTCGGCGCTGAACCAGGGGAGGATCACCGAGGAGGAGTTCGGCGTCATCCCCGCCCTGATCGCGGGCCGGCGGGGCGTGGTGAACGCGCGTCGCCACCTGGCCGAGGCGAACGGTGCCGCCCAGTCGCCGCTGGAGACGCGTACCCGGTTGCGGTGCGTCGACGGCGGCGTCCCGCCGGACGCGCTCCAGGTCGAGGTACGCGACGCCGACGGTTACCTGCTCGGCGTCGGCGACATGGGCTGGCGGGCCGCCCGGGTGATCGCCGAGGCGGACGGCAGGGATCCGCACTCCACGCCCGACGCGCTCTTCGACGACCGGCAGCGGCAGAACCGGCTGACCAACGCCGGCTGGACCGTCCTGCGATTCACCTGGCCCGACACCCTCCGCCCCGACTACATCCCCCAGGTCGTCCGCGCGGCGCTGGCCGCGAGGGCCAGGCGTTGACCATGAAGTTGACGACGATGTCGATCTCAAATCCTGCCGTCAACTTCATGATCGACGGGGTGGGGTGGGGTGGTCAGTAGGATGCCGGTCGTGCGCGTACTTCTTGTGGGTGGTGGTGGGCGGGAGCACGCTCTCGCGCTCGGACTCGCCGGGGATCCGGCCGTCGAGGCGCTGTTTGCGGCTCCGGGGAATCCGGGGATCGCGGCGGTGGCGCAGCTGCGGGAGGTGACACCCACCGACCCGGCAGCCGTGGCGGCCCTCGCCGTCGAGGTCGCGGCCGACCTGGTGGTCATCGGGCCGGAGGCGCCGCTGGTGGCGGGCGTCGCCGACGCGGTACGCGCCAAGGGCATCGCGGTGTTCGGCCCGAGCGCGGAGGCGGCCCGGCTGGAGGGCTCGAAGACGTTCGCGAAGGACGTGATGACCGCCGCGGCGGTGCCGACCGCCCGTGCGTACACCTGCGAGGACGCGGCTGCGGTTGCGCGCGCGCTCGACGAGTTCGGCGCGCCGTACGTGGTGAAGGACGACGGGCTCGCCGCCGGCAAGGGTGTGGTGGTCACCGACGACCGGGCCGAGGCCGAGCGGCACGCCGCGGAGTGCGGCCGGGTGGTGATCGAGGAGTACCTGTCCGGCCCCGAGGTCTCCCTGTTCGTGGTCACCGACGGCGAGGCGGCCGTGCCGCTGCTGCCCGCGCAGGACTTCAAGCGGATCGGTGACGGCGACACCGGGCCGAACACCGGCGGGATGGGCGCGTACACGCCGCTGCCGTGGGCCCCGCCCGGCCTGGTGGACGACGTGATGCGCGACGTGGTGCACCCGACGCTGGCGGAGCTGCGCCGCCGGGGCACCCCGTTCGCCGGCCTGCTCTACGTGGGCCTGGCGATCACCCCGTCCGGCCCGCGCGTGATCGAGTTCAACGCGCGCTTCGGCGACCCGGAGACGCAGGTCGTGCTCGCCCTGCTGGAGACGCCGCTGGGCGGGCTGCTGCACGCCGCCGCCACCGGCACGCTGGGCGCGCACCCGCCGCTGCGCTGGCGCGACGGCGCGGCGGTCACAGTCGTGGTGGCGGCCGAGGGCTACCCGGCGGGCCCGCGTACCGGTGACGTGATCACCGGCGCGGACCGCGCCGGGATCATCCACGCCGGCACGCGCCGGGACGCCGACGGCACGTTGCGGTCCGCCGGTGGCAGGGTCCTCTGCGGTACGGCGACCGGACCGGACCTGGCCGCCGCGCGCGACGCCGCCTACGAGCTGGTACGCGAGGTCGAGCTGGCCGGTTCCCACCACCGCACCGACATCGCTTCGGCGGCGGTGGACGGCCGGGTCACGATCCCGGGCTGACCGAGCCGGGGCGGCGGCCGGCCATCCGGTTGAGCACGTTCGCCGTGGCCCGCTCGATGCGCGGGTCACGGTGCCCCTGCCGGTCCAGCGCCAGGGTCCAGCCGAGCGTGCCGCTGGCGAAGACCACAGCGCCGCGTGCCGTCTCGTGGACGTGGCTGTTCTGGACCCGCCGCCCGCCCTGCTGGGCCGGGTACGGCGACGAGCTGAGCGTGGTCCCGGCGGGCCGGGGTAGGGCGGCGTGCACCCCGTCCGCCTCGCCCGCGATCACCCCCGGGATGCGGTCGCCGTCGGCGACGCCGGTGCCGGCCCACACCCAGTGGTCGGCGGCGCGCACCACGAGCGGCTGCGGGGTCAGCACGATGCCGTTGTACTGCACGCCGAGCAGCGCCTGTTCCGGCTGGTCGAGGCTGCGCCAGGTCAACGTCGGGTCGCTGCCGTCGGCACCCCGGCTGGGGTCGGTCTTGGCGCACTCGACGACCCGCTCGGGGCGGCCGTCGGCGGCGGGGTGGATGCGGGCGTGCCAGTAGACGCTGTTCGCGCCGAGGAACGCGAGGCTGGTGCCCCCGGCCAGCCCGGCCTCGGTGGCCCGGCGCATCTCGGCCGACCAGTACTCGTCGTGCCCGCAGAAGACCAGGCCCCGGTACCGGGCCGGATCGAGCCGGCCGGAGTGCAGGTCGAAGCTGGTGGCGTAGCTGACGTCGTACAGGTTGCGTTCCAGCCACCGGATCGCGGCCTCGTCGCGGTCGAAGTGGAAGGGCCGGCCGGCACCGGAGTAGGGACGGTCGAACGTGACAGCGCGGGCCCGCAGCTCGGGGTCGCGCCGCCCGTCGGGCCGGTAGCCGCCGTACAGGCTCTTGCCGACCCGCCGGTCGCGCGGCCACTGGTTGTACGCCTGCCAGGTGGTCACCGGCAGCACCACGCACAGCGCGGCCGGGCGCCGGTCGTCGCGCACCACGAACGGCGTGCAGGCCCGCCAGCCGTCGGCCGAGGTGAAGACCGCCTGGTAGACGCCGGAGGGCCAGCCGTGCGGGACGGGCAGCCGCCAGGACACCGGCCACCGGCAGTCGAGGACGCCGGTGTCGGGGTCGGCGATCGGCACCGGATGCGGCACGCCGCGCAGCTCGGGGCTGGTCAGCATCGTGCGGGCGCCCGCGCCGCCGTACCAGCCGAGGCGGTGCACGCTGATCCGGAACCGTCCGGCCGGGTTGACCGCGACGTGGAACTCGATCTCCTCGCCGGGGGCGACGCTCGTCGTCGACGCGTACCCCTGGATCTGGCGCCGCCGGTCGTCGGCGGCCCGGCCGTCGTCTTCCGGCCACCACGGCTCACCGGGGGCGCGGTTCTCCCGCTCGACCGGCGAGACCGGCGGGATCGGCGGGATCGGCAACCGGTTGGGTGAGTCGCCGGGCCGGCCGCCGAAGACCGGGTCGAGCGGGCCGAGGGCGGCGGCGGACGCGCCGCCGACGAGGAGGCCGAGCGCGGTACGCCGCCGAAGTCGGTCCATTGTGGTGCTCCCCGTCTCCCCGTTCGATCGGGGGAGACGGTAGCACCGGGAGGCCCGAGCTGTCTGACCGATGTGGATCAGTCGAAGTAGCGGCGCAGCTCCCGGCTGAGCACCTTGCCGGTGGCGTTGCGCGGCAGGTACTTGACGAACACCACGTCGCGGGGCACGGAGAAGCGGGCCAGGTAGCGCCGGACGTACTCGCGGACCGCCTCCGGGTCGAGCGTCTCGCCGGTGCGCAGCGCCAGGAACGCGGCCAGCCGCTGGCCGTAGTCGGGGTCCGGCACACCGATCACGGCGACCTCGCGGACCTGCGGCAGCCGGGCGATCAGGTCCTCGACCTCGGACGGGAAGACGTTCTCGCCACCGGAAACGATCATGTCGTCGGCGCGGCCGTCGACGAAGAGCAGACCGTCGGCGTTGAGCCGGCCCAGGTCGCCGGTGTCCAGCAGGCCGTCGCGGCTCTCCCGGCCGGCGCCCGAGGTGTAGCCCTCGAACAGCATCTCGTTGCCCACGAAGATCCGCCCGACCTCACCGTCGCGGACCGGCCGGCCGTTCTCGTCGAGGATGGCCAGCCGGGTGCCGTGCGGCGGCCGGCCGGCGGTGGTGGGCGCGGCGCGCAGCTCACGTGGGCCGGCGATGGAGGCCCAGGAGACCTCGGTCGAGCCGTACAGGTTGTAGAGCACGTCGCCGTAGCGGTCCATGAAGGCGACGGCCAGGTTGCCGGGCAGCGCGGATCCGCTGACCGCGACCACCTTGAGCGGCGGCAGGGGCTGCGGCGGCGCCACCTCCATCAGCCGTTGCAGCATCACCGGTACGGCGAACATCGCGTCGCACCGCTGGTCGACGAGTGCGGCGAGCGTGGCGGCCGGGTCGAAGCGCCGGTGCAGTACGACTGTGGCGCGCAGCGCGAACGAGACCTGGAGCGCGGCGTACCCCCAGGTGTGGAAGATCGGCGCGGCGATCATCACGGTGTTCTTCGCGTGCAGCGGGATGCGGTCGATGATGGACACCAGCGGGCCGAAGCCGTGCGGGGTGGGCCGGCGGGCGCCCTTGGGCGCGCCGGTGGTGCCGGAGGTGAGCACTATGGTGCGCCCGTCGCGCTCCGGGGGCTGGAGCTTCTCGCCGGGGACCGCGGCGGCGATCAGCTCCTCCTGTCGCCGCTCGTCGACCCGGTGCAGCTCGGCCGGGAGGCCGAGGACGCGCTCGGTGAACTCGCCGTCGTGCACGAGGGCGCGCAGGCCCTGTTCCTCGGCCACCGTCACCAGTTGCGCGGCGGACAGGCCGGTGTTGACCAGGACGGCGTCCGCGCCGAGCAGCATCGCGGCCACTATCGCCTCGATCAGGCCGTGGTGGTTGCGGCAGAGCACACCCACCCGGTCGCCGGTCTGCACGCCGAGGTGGGACCGCAGCGACCGGGCCAGCCGCTCGGAGCGGTCGAGCAGTTCCTGGTACGTCATGGTGGCGCCGCGCTCGTCGACGACGGCGATGCGGCCGGGGTCGCGGGCGGCGGCTTGGCGCAGCTCCCCGGCGAGGCTCCAGCCCCACCGGCGCAGCGCGTTGAGCTGGGAGACCACGCGGATCGGTCCGCCCGGGGTGAGCAGTCCACGTCGGGTCAGCGTGGCGGCGATGAACGGCAGGTCCAAGGCGCAACTCCTTCGCGTTCGTGGTTCGTCGACCAGGCTCCGGACGGTCGGCCGTCCGGTTCGGCATGATCTTGTGCCCGATCGCGGTTCGGGTCGGCCCGGGAGCGGCGGCCCGGCCCGCGACGGCGCGAGGCGTCGTCACGGGTCGGGCCGCGGCCCGCCGGCGGTCAGCGGATCTGCATCCCGGAGATGGCCCGGGAGATGACCAGCCGCTGGATCTCGGAGGTGCCTTCGAAGATGGTGTAGATCTTGGCGTCGCGGTACCACCGCTCGACCGGGTGGTCGCGCAGGAAGCCGGCGCCGCCGAGGAGCTGGACCGCCTTGTCGGTCACCGAGACGGCCACCTCACCGGCCTTCAGCTTGGACATCGAGCCCTCGCCCGCGGTGAACGGCCGGTTGTTGCGGCCCATCCAGGAGGCGCGCCAGACCAACAGCCGGGCCGCGTCGATCTCCATCTTCATGTCGGCGAGCGCGAACGCGACCGCCTGATTCTCGATGATCGGCCGTCCGAACTGGACCCGCTCCTTGGCGTAGTCCAGGGCGTACTCGTAGGCGGCGCGGGCCACGCCGAGCGCCTGCGCGCCGACCGTCGGGCGGGACAGCTCGAACGTCCGCATCGCCGCCTGGCCGGAGGCGCGCTGCCCGGACCGGGCGCGGGCCAGCCGCTCGTCGAGCGCGTCCTTGCCGCCGAGCAGGCAGCGGCCGGGCACCCGGACGTCGTCGAGGAAGACGTCGGCGGTGTGCGAGGCCCGCAGCCCGAGCTTGCGCAGCTTGCGGGTGGCGGTCAGACCGGGCGTGCCCGGGGGTACGACGAACGCGGCCTGCCCGCGCGAGCCCAGCTCGGGCTCGATCGAGGCGGTGACCACGTGCACCCCGGCGATGCCGCCGTTGGTGGCGTACGCCTTCTGCCCGTTGAGCACCCACTCGTCGGTGGCCTCGTCGTAGACGGCGCGGGTACGCATCGAGCCGACGTCCGAGCCGGCTTCCGGCTCGCTCGTGCAGAACGCGGCGACGGCCGGGGAGTCGACGTCGCCGAAGCACTGCGGCACCCACTCGACGAGCTGGTCGGGGGTGCCGGCGCCGTAGATCGCGGCGACCGCGAGGGAGGTGCCGAAGATGCTCAGGCCGATGCCGGCGTCACCCCAGAAGAGTTCCTCGCTGGCGATCGGCAGGGAGAGGCCGGTGGGGTCGGCCCAGCAGGTGGCGAGGAACTCGAACCCGTACAGGCCGACCTTCGCGGCCTCCTGGATGATCGGCCAGGGAGTCTCCTCCCGGGCGTCCCACTCGGCCGCGGCCGGGCGCACGACCTCGGCGGCGAAGCCGTGCACCCAGTCGCGAAGGTCCCGCTGTTCCTCGTTCAGGTCTAGCGAGAACTCGGCCATGTCAGGCCTTGGGGATGTCGAACAGGTTGGCGATGTTGGCGGCCAGACCCAGGTCGCCCTTGGCCTTCAGCTTGCCGGTCATGAACATCATCACCGGGTTGGCGCCACCGGAGACGATCTTCAGGAACTCGACCGGGCCCATGGTGAGGCTCAGCTTCGGGTCGCGGGTCGCGGTCTCCGAGGCGGTGCAGGTGCCGTTCTCGATGACGATCTCGTAGGTGTCGGTGCCACCGTCCGGGCGGCCGGTGATGTTCCAGTGGATGACCGCGTTGGTGGAGCCGGCGCGGTCGGCGCGGAACAGCGCGGGCATCCGGTTGAAGACCTCGCTGAGGATCTTGCCGCGCGCCTCGCCCGACATGATCTCGGCGATCTTGGCGTCCGGCGTGGTCTTGACCAGCTGCGCGAACTCCTTCGGGCCCACGTTCGCGAAGTTGGCCGGGTCGAAGTCAGTCATGGGGGATTGCACCTCTCGGGCGGAGCCGACTTTGGTTACTCTGGCGTAACCTTACGCACGGGTAGGTATGCTCGCAAGGGTGTCCAGCACGCCGACCTTCAAGCGCCTCCCTCGGGCCGTACGCGAGCAGCAGATGCTCGACGCGGCGGTGAAGGTGTTCTCCCGCCGCGGCTTCCACGCCGCCAGCATGGACGAGATCGCCGACGACGCCGGCATCTCCAAGCCCATGGTGTACGCCTACCTCGGCACCAAGGAGGAACTCTTCATCGCCTGCCTGCACCGGGAGAGCACCCGGATGATGGAGGCGATCGCCGGCGCCGCCGCCCCCGACCTGCCCGCCGACGAGCGGCTCTGGCGCGGGCTGCGCGCGTTCTTCGGCTTCGTCGGCGCACACCGGGACGGCTGGGCGGTGCTCTACCGGCAGGCCCGCGGCTCCCAGCCGTTCGCCGCCGAGCTGGCCGCCATGCGGGGCCGGCTGGTCGAGGTGGTCGCCGGGATGCTCGACCACGCGCTGCGCGCCTCCGGCCGCGAGGTCGGCGCCACCGACCTGGAGGTGGTCGCGTACGCGCTCGTCGGCGCCAGCGAGTCGCTCGCCGACTGGCTGGCCGACCACCCGGAGGCCGACGCCGGCAAGACCGCGACCCGGATGATGAACGTGGCCTGGCTCGGCGCCGACCAGTTGCTGCGCGGCGTCAGCTGGCATCCGCCGGTGGCGTGACGCCGGTCAGCGGCGGGCGGCGGCCCGCCGGCGGGCCCGCCGACGGCCCCAGCGGACTGCCTCGAACAGGCCGGTGACGGCCAGCGAGATCGCGACGCCGGCGAGCAGCCCGGACAGCGGGTTGTGCTCGAACGCCAGGCCGCCGAAGTAGCCGAGCAGCCCGCAGTAGATCCCCCAGGTGGTACACGCCAGGCCGTCGTAGAGCAGGAACGTGCGCGCCGGGTAGCGGACCGCACCCATGGTCAGCGTGACGGCGGTCCGGCCGCCGGGGACGTACCGGGCGGTGGTCAGGATCATCCCGCCGCGCCTGTCGACCGCCCGGCGGGCCCACTCCGAGCTGGCCCGCCGCCTGCTGTCCGCCGGGAAGCGGGCCAGCCGGTGCGCGCCGCCGCCACGCCCGATCGCGTACGAGATGTGGTCGCCGAGGAGCGCGCCGAGCGCGGCGGTCACGATCACGAGCACCAGATTCGGCTCGCCGCCCGCCGCGAAGACGCCGGCCGTGATCACCACCGTCTCGCCCGGTACCGCCGGGAAGAACGCGTCGACCGCGGTGACCGCGATGATCAGCAGATACACCCACGGCGACGTCACCGTGTGGTGCAGCAGGTCGAGCACGTCCCCCATGCACCCATGCTCGGTGGTGCGGTGTCAGGCAGGGGCGCTTCTCAGGCAAAAGGCGTCGAGCAGGGGCCCTTCCTTCGCCTCGGCCGTGGGGCCGCGCGAGGTGAGCACCACGGGCGCCCCCAGCGCCTCCGAGACGGCGGCCGGCCAGTCGTCCGGCGCCTCGTCCAGCACCGGCCGGGCGCGCAGCAGCCGCCGGGTGAGCGCGGCCTGCCGGTCCAGGTCACCGGTCGGGCCGGGGACGAGCCGGTCGGTGTCCTCGTACCGGCGGCAGATCCGTAGCTCGGGACCGGCCAGGTCGAGGTGGGTGAGCGCCAGCCCGTCCACGCCGCCCGCCACCTCCAGCGCGTACCGGTGGGCGACCGCGTCGAAGTGCCCGAACCGGAACCGGCCCTGCCAGGGATTCGCCGAGTTGTGCCGGTCGGTGAACGGCAGCGCCGCGTCCTCGGTGACCAGTGGCCCGGGACCGTGCCGGGTGGTGGTCGTCCGCAGCACGCCGAGCCGCTGCGCGGTCCCGGCCATGCCCGCCTCGGCGAGCAGCGTCTCGGCGTTGGCGAACGTCGTGGTGCTCCACGTCGTGTACGGGTGGAAGCCGTGCCACTCGTCCAGCAGCACCCCCTGCGCGCCCTCGAACACGCAGGTGCCGTCGCGCAGCGCGCCCGCGAGCCAGGTCCGGTCGACGATCGCCACCCGGCGCGCGAAGGCCGCGTACGCGGGCAGGCAGTCCTCCACCGGCGGCGCGTCGAGCGGTCCCAGCTCGGCGGTGAGCCGGTCGCGCAGCGCGGTCAGCCGCCGGCGCAGCACCGCCGGGCGGCGGCAGTCCGCCACCCGGGGTGCCTCGTCGGGGTGGGCGAGGCCGTACGCGACCGCCTCGCCCACCCCGAGCCCGCAGGAGCCGTGCCGGTCGGCTCCCCGGGCGATCTCCCGGGCGCGGTTGGCGGCCCGGTGGTACGGGGTGGCGAGCAGCGCCTCCCCGTCCACTGTCAGACGGTCGAGCGCGTCGGGCACGCCGACCGACGCGAGGTGGTCGGCCTCGGCGGCCAGCGCCAGCGGGTCCACCACCACGTGCCGCGCCAGGTGCGTCCGTACGCCCGGACGGAACGTCCCGGCGCCGAACTGCGCGAACGTGTGGTGCCTCCCGTCGCGCAGGACGACGTTGTGCGCCGCCTGCGCGCCCCCGTTGAACCGGACCACCGTGTGGACCTGCCGGGTGGCGCAGAGCAGGTCCACCACGGTGCCCTTGCCGGCGTCGCCGTAGCCGAGGTCGACCACCATCACGTGGTTCACAGCCGGGTGACCCCGCTTCCGCCGCCGGCCGGGCTGAACGGCAGCGTCGCCACCGCGCGCCGGCCGGAGCCGAGCCGGGCCAGCGCCTTCGACACGGTCCGGGTGGCGGTGGAGCCGGCCCGGTCCAGGTCGCGCAGCCCGGCGTCCAGGTCGATGGCCTGTTCGCCGAGGCCGACGGTGAGCGCGATCGTCTCGCAGACCGCGTCCAGGTCGTCCAGCTCGACCGCGTTCTGCCCGAGCAGACCGCGCCAGAAGTCGAGCACCTTGCGGTTGCCCGCGTAGTGGCTGCCGGCGGGCAGCAGGTAGTAGGTGTCCCAGCGCGCGGTCACCTCGTCCACGATCTGCCGGACCGGCATGTCCTCGCGCAGGTCGTCGCCGATCAGCCGGGCCACCTCGGCGGTCTTCACCGCCGGGTACGCCAGCTCGTCGCCGATGATGAACAGGTAGCCGCGCCGGCCGCGCTTGTCCCAGCTGTCGGTGGCCGTGTGCCGGGCCATGAAGTACAGCGCCAGCTCGTACGACTCCATCATCTGGCCGCCACCGCCGCCCTCCAGCACGATCCGGCCGAGGTCGTCGTCCATCCGGTTGTCGGACTCGAACTGCCCGACCTGCAACGGCACCCGGTCGCAGGTGGCGTCGCCGATGGCGCCGAACATGACCTGCGGGTCCTTCGCGTACCCCTGGCGCAGCAGCAGGCCCAGCAGCTGCGGCAGCTTACTCTGCAACACCCGGGGCACGTGCCCCATCGAGCCGGTGACGTCGAACAGCACGGCGATCGGCGTCGACTGCGGGTGCTCGGCGGAGTCGCGGCTCTCCCGCAGCGCGTCGCGCGGGTCGAGCGCCGGGTGCACCTTCCGTGCGCCGCTGTCGCTGTAGGAGAACGCGCTCTTGCCGGTGCGGCGCCGGTAGCGGTCGGCGGCGTCGTACACGTCGGTGGACCAGATTCCACTGCCCATGGCAGCCTCCCTACGGGTTGAGGGTGAAGGGTCGGAAGGTGCGCGGCCCGTACAGCCGGTGCAGCACCTCGTCCAGTTCGCGCAGCAGCCGCCAGGCGTCGTCCGGCCGGGTGGCGAGCGCGGTGCCCCGGCAGCCGTCGGCGAAGGCGCGCAGCTCGCGCGGCGCGCGGTCGCCCATCAGCCAGGTCATGCAGCGGGCGGCCATCGCGATGTCGGTGCCCGGGCCGCACTGCCGCTTCGCGGCGACCTCCGGCGGATACCAGTCCTCGTGGCCGGGCACCAGCGCCGGCACGAGCCCGCCCGGCTCGGCCGAGAAGCACCAGTCGACGAGCACCACGCCGTGCGCGTCCGGCTCGATCAGCACGTGCCGGGGCAGCACCGCGCCGTGCACCACGCCGGCCCGGTGGGCCAGGCCGAGCGCCACCAGCAGCCGCCGCCACATCCAGGCCGCGTCGCGCGGGTCCAGCCCGTCCGGGTACGCGCGACGCACGTCGTCGAGGCTGTGCAGCCCGGGTACGGTCACCAGCTCGTTGACCTGCCGTTGCACGCCGGTCGACGGGTCACGCGCCGGGTAGGAGTCGACGAGCCTCGGCACGTACGCGAGGTGCCGGGCGTCGCCGTGCTCGGCGATCCGGCGCAACGCGCGCGCCTCGCGGGCCATCAGGTCGTTGTCGCCCGGGTGCCGGGCCACCTTGAGCAGCCGCCCGTCCCCGTGGTCGTGCAGGTCGGCGACGTCGCCCGCGTACATCGGGGCGGGGGTGCGCCATCGGGTGGTGACGGTGACGAGAGCGTCGGCGGCGGCGGCGCGTACCCCCGGGTCGGCCGCGCCCAGCCGGTCGGGGTGCAGCGCGCCGACCAGCTCGCGGTAGCGGCGGGCCGGCTCCTGCGTGCCGAACAGGTCGGCGTCGGTGCGCGCGGCGGTGACCAGCCGGATCGCCTCCTCGGTCCTCACCGCACCGTCTCCTCCCGGGCGGGGCGCAGCAGCGCCGGGTGCAGCAGCCGGGCGTCTCCGGCGCGGTAGAGCTTGGCGCGGGGGCCGCCGCGCGCGCCGCCGCGCTCGGTGCTGGCGCCGGTGCTCTCCACGAAGCCGGGCACGGAGAGCACCTTGCGGTGGAAGTTGCCGGCGTGCAGCGGGTGGCCCCAGACCGTCTCGTAGACCTCCCGCAGCTCGGTGATCGTGAACTCGGGGGCGAGGAACCGGGTGGCGAGCGGCGTGTACTCCAGCTTGGAGCGGGCCCGCTCCAGCCCGTCGTCGATGATCCGGCCGTGGTCGAAGGCGAGTTGCCGGCTGGTGAGCGCGGTGACCGGCAGCCAGATCGCCTCGTCGGCGTCGGTGTCGGCGACCGGGTCGGGCAGGTCGGGGGCGAACGCCAGGTGCGCGACCGAGACCACCCGCATGCGCGGATCGCGGTCCGGGGCGCCGTAGCTGCCGAGCTGTTCCAGGTGCACCCGGCGTAGCCGCTCGCCGCCGAGGCCGGTCTCCTCGGCCAGCTCGCGCCGAGCACCGGCGGACAGGTCCTCGTCCGGCTGGACGAAGCCGCCGGGCAGGGCCCAGTGCCCCGCGTAGGGCGGCGCGCCGCGCCGGATCAGCAGCAGGTGCAGCGCGCCCTCGCGGATGGTCAGCGCGACCACGTCGACGGTGACCGCGACCGCCGGGTAGTCCCGGGGGTCGTATCCGGCGAGGAACTCCTGCTCGTTCACGGTTACCAACTCTCTCAGGTTGAGAACAACTCAATCTGAGAACAACTTAGCGCCGAAAAGAGGGGACGGCAAGTCCCCTCTTTCGCTCAGCGCACGGAACCGGCCAGATGCGGTCTCCCGTCCCGGGCGCTGTGCAGCGCGAAGTCCCAGCCCGCGCCCGCCGCCGAGGCGCTGAACGCCACAGTCGACGGCAGCGGCACCGGCAGCTTGAACGACACGTCCACGGTGTACGCCTCGGGCAGCCGGGGCTCCAGCGCGGCCAGGCAGCGGGCCTTGCTCCACATGCCGTGCGCGATCGGGCGCGGGAAACCGAACAGCCGCGCGCCCAGCTTCGAGGTGTGGATCGGGTTGTGGTCCTGTCTCTT
>NZ_RCVK01000155.1:0-58316 GCF_003667485.1 Micromonospora sp. BL1 | reverse complement strand
GGTGGGCGGGTTACCAGTGGGTCAGGCGGGTGGCCAGGACCGTGAGGGCTGCCACGCCTGCCGTGGACGTGCGCAGGACGGACGGGCCCAGGCGGACCGTACGGGCACCCGCCTCGGCGAACGCGGCCAGCTCGTGATCGGCGATGCCGCCCTCCGGGCCGACCACCAGGACTATCTCGCCGGCCGCCGGCAGGTCGACGGTGGTCAGCCGGTCCTGCGCGCCCTCGTGCAGCACGTACGCGCCGGCCGCCCCGGCGATCCGGCGGGCCACCGAGACGGTGGACTCGTCCGGCGCGCCGGCCACCACCGGCAGCCACGGGCGGCGGGCCTGCTTGGCCGCCTCCCGGGCGGTGGCGACCCACTTCTGCCGGGCCCGTTCGCCCCGCTCGCCGCGCCACTGCGCCACCGAGCGGGACGCCGCCCAGGGCACGATCTCGTCCACCCCGACCTCGGTCATCGCCTGCACGGCGAGTTCACCCCGGTCGCCCTTGGCGATGCCCTGCACCACGACCAGCCGGGGCACCGGCGCGTCCGCGTACCCCCGGCTGGTGAGCCGCAGGTCGAGCGTGCCGCGGCCGACGGCGGTGACCACCGCGGCGGCGGTGCCGCCCCGGCCGTCGGCGAGCACCAGTTCCTCGCCGACGCGCAGCCGCTGCACGGTGGCCGCGTGGTGGCCCTCCGGGCCGTCCAGCGTCAGCGTGTCACCGGTGGGCAGCGCGTCGACCAGGAACAGCGGCGCGGACACCTCAGGCGTGCCCGTTGAAGGCGTCGCGCATCCGGGAGAAGAAGCCGCCCTGCTTGGTCAGCTCGGCGACCTCCTCGCCGCGCGTCTTGGCGAAGTCGCGCAGCATCCGCTCCTGGTCGGCGTCGAGCTTGGTCGGGGTACGCACGTCCAGGTGCACGTAGAGGTCACCCCGGCCGGTGCCGCGCAGGTGCGGTACGCCCCGGGCGCGCAGCCGCAGCGTGCTGCCGGGCTGGGTGCCGGGCTTGACGTCGACCGTCTCCTCGCTGTCCAGCGTCTTGATGGTCAGCCGGGTACCGAGCGCGGCGGCGGTCATCGGCACCGTCACCCGGCAGTGCAGGTCGTCGCCCTTGCGGGAGTAGACGTCGTGCGGCCGCTCGTGGATCTCGACGTAGAGGTCGCCGGCGGTGCCGCCGCCCGGGCCGACCTCGCCCTGCTGGGCCAGGCGGATCCGCATGCCGTCCTCGACCCCGGCCGGGATCTTGACGGTCAGCGAACGGCGGGTACGCACCCGGCCGTCGCCGGCGCAGGTCGGGCAGGGGTGCGGGATGGTGGTGCCGTAGCCCTGGCAGACGGTGCACGGCCGGGCCGAGACCACCTGACCGAGGAAGGTCCGCTGCACCGACTGCACCTCGCCGCGGCCGCCGCACGCCTCGCAGGTGGCCAGGTGGGTGCCGGCGGCGGTGCCGGCGCCGGAGCAGGTGGTGCAGAGCACCGCGGTGTCGACGGTGATCGGCGCCTCGACGCCGAACGCGGTCTCGTTGAGGTCCAGTTCCAGGCGCAGGATCGCGTCCGCGCCGGGGCGGGTACGCGGACGCGGGCCCCGGCTGCCGCCCGCGGCGCCGCCGAAGAACGCGTCCATGATGTCCTGGAAGCCGACGAACGGACCGGCGCCGCCCGGGCCGCCGGGACCGCCCGCGCCACCGCCGCCCGGGGCGAGCGGGTCGCCGCCCAGGTCGACGATCTGCCGCTTCCGGTCGTCCGAGAGGACCTCGTACGCGGCGTTGATGTCCTTGAACTTCTCCTGGGCCTCCGGGTCCGGATTGACGTCCGGGTGGAACTGCCGCGCCAGCTTGCGGTAGGCGCGCTTGATCTCGTCGTCGGAGGCGTCCCGGCTCACGCCGAGAATGCCGTAGTAGTCCCTGGCCACTGCGTTAGGTGTCCTCATGTTCGTCTCGCGTCGCTCCGGTCGTCGGCCGGAACCGGCCGTCGGCCCTGACTGGTCAGTTCTGGGCCAGCAGTTCGCCCACGTAGCGTGCCACGGCCCTCACCATGGCGATATTGCCGGGGTAGTCCATCCGGGTCGGCCCGAGCACGCCGAGTCCGCCGACGATCGTGCTGCCCGGTCCGTAGCCGGTGCTGACCACCGAGGCGGCCCGCAGGTTGTCGTATTCGTTCTCGTCGCCGATGAGCACCCGGGTGGTGCTCGGCTCGGTCTCGCCGATCAGCTTGAGCAGCACGACCTCTTCTTCGAGCGCCTCCAGGATGGGCCGCAGCGAACCCTGGAAGTCGAGCAGGCCACCCCGGGTGAGGTTGGCCTGGCCGGCCAGCGCGAGGCGCTCCTCGTGCCGTTCCACGAGCGTCTCCAGCAGCACGGTGGAGAGCGTGGTCATGGCCGGGCGCAGATGCGGCGCCGACTCGTCGACGAGCGCCTGCACCAGCGGCGGCGTCTCGGCGAGCTGGCTGCCGACGAGCTTCTCGTTCACCAGCCGGCGCAGGTCGGTCACGTCGTCGGCGGGCACAGGGGCGGGCAGCTCCACCAGCCGCTGCTCGACCCGGCCGGTGTCGGCGATCATGACGACCATCAGCCGGGTGGTGGAGATCGGCACCAGCTCCAGGTGGCGCACCTTGGAGCGGGCCAGGCTCGGGTACTGCACCACGGCGACCTGCCGGGTGAGCTGGGCGAGCAGCCGGACCGTACGGTGCACCACGTCGTCCAGGTCGACGGCGCCGACCAGGAAGCGTTCGATCGCCCGGCGCTCGGCCGGGCTGAGCGGCTTGACCCGGGAGAGCCGGTCGACGAAGAGGCGGTAGCCGCGGTCGGTGGGCACCCGGCCGGCGCTGGTGTGCGGCTGCCGGATGTAGCCCTCCTCCTCCAGCACCGCCATGTCGTTGCGCACCGTGGCCGGCGAGACGCCGAGCTGGTGCCGCTCGACCAGGGCCTTGCTGCCGACCGGCTCCTGCGTGGCGACGTAGTCCTCGACGATGGCGCGCAGCACGGCGAGTTTGCGGTCGTCGAGACCCATTCCCCACCTCCTGACGCACCTCGGTCCGGCCGGCGCGCGGCATCCGCCGGGCGGCTGGCACTCGACTGTAGCGAGTGCCAGTCTACGTCGGCACCCCCGCCGATGCGATGATCGCCTGACGGACCTGCGGTGCGGCCCGCCACACAGCACCGCCCACCAGGGCCGAAAAGCTGGTCATCGTCGGTCTGTGTCGCTCTGGTGCGGGTTGCCCGGTGCACCTACCGTGGCGACCATGACAGAACCTCCTCGCCCTCCCGGGGCAGGGGACTCCGGCCCCCAGCCCGACCCGTCGGCGCCCTACGGCTCGCCGGCCGGTGAACCGCCCACCGCTCCACTGTCCGGCGCGCCGGGCGCGGGCGGCTATCCCCCGCCCGGTGACTATCCGCCCCCGGGTGGCTACCCGCCTCCGGGCGGCCAACCTCCGCCGGGCGACTACCCGCCCCCGGGCGGCTACCCTCCGCCGGGCGGCACGCCCGGCTACGGCGCCGGCTACCCCGCCGGTGGCGGATACGGCCCCGCCGCGTACGCAAACAACGACGAGAAGACCTGGGCGCTGGTGTCGCACTTCGGTGGCGCCGTGGGCGTCATCGTCGGCGGCGGCCTGCTCGGCTGGGTCGCTCCGCTCATCGCGCTGATGAGCCGGGGCCAGCAGTCGCCGACGGTCCGCGCGCACGCCGTCGCGGCGCTGAACTTCCAGATCACCTGGGCCATCGCCGGCGTGCTCGCCTGGGTGATCACGATCATCACCTGCGGGATCCTGTTCTTCGTCCCGATGCTGGTCTGGCTGGTGCCGCTGATCTTCGGGATCATCGGCGGGGTCAAGGCCAACGACGGCGTGCTCTACCGCTACCCGATGAGCTACAGCTTCACCAAGTGACGCCGCCGGCCGGCCGAGGGGGCGGCCGGCCGGCCCCGGTCACGGCAGCAGGTCGCGTACCACCGCGTCGGCCAGCAGCCGGCCGCGCAGCGTCAGCACCACCAGCCCCCGCGCGTACGCCCCGGCGTCGAGCAGTCCGGCGTCCCGGGCCCGCTCGGCGCCCGCCCGGCCGGCGGCGTCCAGCACGTCCAGCGGCAGGCCGGAGGCGAGCCGCACCCGCAGCATCACGTCCTCCATGTGCTGCTCGTCAGCGGTGAGCTGTTCCCGGGCCAGCGCGGGCGAGGCGCCCTCGGCCAGCCGCGCCGCGTACGCGCTCGGGTGCTTGACGTTCCACCAGCGCACGCCGCCGACGTGGCTGTGCGCTCCCGGGCCCAGGCCCCACCAGTCGGCGCCGGCCCAGTAGAGCAGGTTGTGCCGGCACCGGGCCGCCGCCGAGCGGGCCCAGTTCGACACCTCGTACCAGGAGAATCCGGCCTCGCCGAGCGCGGCCTCCGCGGCCAGGTAGCGGTCCGCCGCCACGTCGTCGGAGGGGTACGGCAGCTCGCCGCGGCGCATCCGCGCGGCCAGCCGGGTGCCGTCCTCCACGATCAGGGCGTACGCGCTGACGTGGTCCACGCCCGCGTCGACCACCTGGGCCAGCGAGGCGGCGAAGTCCTCGGCCGTCTCGCCCGGCGTGCCGTAGATCAGGTCCAGGTTCACGTGCTCGAACCCGGCGTCGCGTGCCTCCAGCGCGGCGGCGGTGGCCCGGCCCGCGCTGTGCCGCCGGTCGAGCACCGCGAGCACGCCCGGCGCGGCGGACTGCATGCCCAGCGAGATCCGGGTGTACCCGGCCGCCCGCAGCGTCTTGAGCGACTCCGGGCTCACCGACTCGGGGTTGGCCTCGGTGGTCACCTCGGCGTCGGCGGCCAGCCCCCAGACGCGGTCGATGCCGTCGAGGATCCGGGCCAGGTCGTCGGCGGGCAGCAGGGTGGGCGTGCCGCCGCCGACGAAGACGGTGTCGACCCGGGGCGGCGGCGAGTCGCCCAGCACCCGGGCGGCCAGCTCCAGCTCGGCCAGCACGGAGTCGGCGTACGCCTCCCGGCTCGCCCCGCCGCCCAGCTCCGACGCGGTGTACGTGTTGAAGTCGCAGTAACCGCACCGGCTGGCGCAGAACGGCACGTGGACGTACACGCCGAAGCCGCGCGCGCCGACGGCGCGAGTGGCGGTGGCGGGCAGCGATCCGTCGCGCGGGACGGGTTCGCCTTCTGGAAGGACGCCGGGCATGGCCACTAGTGTGCCCGGCATGACCTCTCCGGACGCTCTCGTGCGAGTCGCCACGGCCCGTGGGGTGACCACCCTCACCCTGGACAGCCCGCACAATCGCAACGCGCTCTCCACGCCCCTGATGACCGAGCTGCTGGCCGGGCTGGCCGGCGCGGTCGCCGACGACGCGGTACGCGCGATCGTGCTCGACCACACCGGCCCCGTCTTCTGCTCCGGCGCCGACCTGAAGGAGACAGCCGCCGCGTACGCCAGCGGGACGGTGCCCGCCGGGATGCTCGGCGACGTGCTCGTCGCGGTGCGCGAGTGCCCGAAGCCGGTGGTGGCGAAGGTGGCCGGGCCGGCCCGGGCCGGCGGGCTGGGCCTGATCGCCGCCGCCGACCTGGCGGTCTGCGCTCAGGAGGCGACGTTCGCGTTCACCGAGGTGCGGATCGGGGTGATCCCGGCGGTGATCTCGGCGACCGTGCTGCCCCGGCTGGGTCAGCGGGCCGCCGCCGAGCTGTACCTGACCGGCGACACGTTCGACGGCCGCCGGGCCGCCGAGATCGGCCTGGTCACCGCCGCGGTGCCGGGCGACGAGCTGGACGCCGCCGTCGAGCGCTACTGCGCCTCGCTGGTCAAGGGCGCCCCCGGCGCGCTGGCCGGGGCGAAGGAGCTGCTGCGCCGGCCCGCCGGGCCGGACCTGCGGGCCGACATCGCCGAGTTGGCCGCGCTGTCGACCGGGTACTTCCTCTCCGACGAGGGGCGCGAGGGCGTGATGGCGTTCCGGGAGAAGCGTCCCGCCGCCTGGGTACCCGCCGAAGACTGAGGTTCGCGGCGGGCCCCGCGTGAGCCACTGCGGCCGACGTGGGGCCCGCCGGTCGGCCGAGAGCCGCCGTGGCGGGTGGGACGTACGCTTGTCGGACTGTCGGGACAGGGGGTGCGGGTGCGGACGCGAGCGGCGATCGTGGCATCTGGGGTGGCGGTGTGCGTGCTGGCACTGCTCGCGGTCTACGTCGTCACCAAGCAGTTCGGCGAGCACCTGCGGCTGCCCCTGGCCAGCCGGACCTGCACCGTGAAGGCGGACGGCGAGGTGGTGCTCGGCGCCGACCAGATGGCGAACGCGGCCACCATCGCGGCCATCGGGATGCAGCGCCGGATGCCCGAGCGGGCGGTGGTGGTGGCGCTGGCGACCGCGTACCAGGAGTCGCACCTGCGCAACATCGCCCACGGCGACCGCGACTCGCTCGGCCTGTTCCAGCAGCGCCCGAGCCAGGGCTGGGGCACCCCGGAGGAGATCCAGGACCCGCGGTACGCGGCGAACAAGTTCTACGCCGCGCTGAAGAAGGTCAAGGGCTGGGAGCGGATGCGGATCACCGACGCCGCCCAGCGGGTGCAGCGCTCGGCGTTCCCCGAGGCGTACCAGAAGTGGGCGGACGAGTCGGAGGTCCTCACCCGCGCGTTGCTCGGCCACGCGACCGGCGCGGTGGCCTGCACCGTCGGGTCGCCGCCGACGATGCGCGGCCCGGCCGCCGCCAGCGCCGTGCTGGAGAGCCTGTCGCTGGACTGGGGGCTGCCCCGGCTGGCCACGGCGACCGACCTGACCGCGCTCACCGTGCCGGCCGGCGACGACCGCAACGGCTGGCGGTACGCGCACTGGCTCGTCTCGCACGCCGACGACCACGGCGTGAAGAAGGTCCGCTTCGGCAACCTGGAGTGGACCGCCGAGCAGGGCTCCTGGGCCCGGGTGAAGGGCGATCCGACCACCGAGGTGCGCGCCGAGGTGTTCGCCGCGGCCTGACCGGCGCCGCCGGGTCAGCCCTTGACCGCTCCCGCCACCAGGCCGGAGACCATCCGGCGCTGCACCAGCAGGAAGAAGACGATCACCGGCAGGGTGAACAGCGTGGACGCGGCCATGACCGAGCCCCAGGCGGTGTCGTCCCGGCCGAAGAAGAACGTCATCGCGACCGGCAGCGTGTACTTCTGCTGGTCGTTGATGAACGTCAGCGCGAAGATCAGCTCGTTCCACGCGGTGATGAACGAGAAGATGCTGGTGGCGACCAGGCCGGGCGCGACGAGTGGGAACAGCACCTTGCGGAACGTCTGGGCCCGGCTGGCGCCGTCGATGGCGGCGGCCTCCTCCAGTTCCTTGGGCACCGCGGCGACGAAGCCGCGCAGCATCCAGACCGCGAACGGCAGCGAGAAACCGAGGTACGTGAGGATCAGGCTGGGCAGCGTGTTGTAGAGGCCGAGCCGCTGGATCATCAGGAACAGCGGGATGACCAGCGCCTCCAGCGGGATCATCTGCACCACCAGCAGCATGATCAGGAACGTGGTGCGCAGCTTGAACCGGAACCGGGCCACGGCGGTCGCGGCGAGCAGCGCGACCAGCCCGCTCAGCAGCACCGTCGCCAGCGCGACGAGCGCGCTGTTGAGGAAGAAGTCGGCGAACGTGACGCCCGGGATCAGGTTGCCGGTGAGGATCTCCCGGTAGTGCTCCAGCGTCGGCTCCGCCGGCACCGGCCGGGGGGTGGACGAGAAGATCTCCCGGTTGGGCTTCAGCGAGGTCGCCACCATCCAGTAGACCGGGAACGCGGCGAAGAGCGCGACCAGCAGGCCCGCGCCGTTGAGGGCGATCTTCTTCATCATTCGTCCTCCTGCCGCAGCACCATGCGGACGTACAGGGCGGTCACCACGAGCAGGATCACGGTGAGGATGACGGCGATGGCGGAGCCGAGGCCGTACTTGGGCGGCGGCGAGAACGCCTCCGCGTACGAGTAGATCGACAGCATGAACGTGGACCGGTCCTGGGTACCGCCGGCCAGCACGAACTGCTGGGTGAAGACCTTGAAGTCCCAGATCGTGGAGAGCACCACGAGGATGCCGAAGACCGGCCGCAGCACGGGGAACGTGACCGACCAGAACACCTTCCACGGCCCGGCGCCGTCGACGCGGGCCGCCTCCTGCAACTCCGTCGGCACGCTCTTGAGCCCGGCCAGGACGCTCACCGCGATGAACGGGAACGAGTGCCAGACCACCACGAGCGTCAGGATGGCGAAGAACAGCAGCGGGTCGTTGAACCAGCCGTACCCGGTCCAGTCGCTGCGCCCGAACAGCGCCGTGGACAGCCCGTCCGGGAGCTTGTTGAACAGCCAGGTGACCAGGCCGCTGGTGTCGTCGAAGATCCACTTCCAGACGATCGTGCCGGTCAGCGCCGGGGTGGCCCAGGCGAGCATCACGCAGCTCGCCACGAACGTGGCCATCTTCTTGCCCAGGCGGTTGAGCAGCAGCCCGACCAGGGTGCCGAGGATCATCGTGAGCGCCACGTTGGCGAGCGCGAACAGCACGGTGTTGCGCAGCACCGTACGGAAGAACGGGTCGCCGAGGATCTGCGCGTAGTTGGCCAGGCCGACCCACGGCCACTCGCGGTCGCCGCGTAGCTGCCGGACGCTGTCCAGCTTGTGGAAGGACATCCACACGACCTGGCCGAGCGGCCAGAGCAGCAACACGGCGATGATCGCCAGGCAGGGCAGCAGGAGCAGGTACGGAAGGTGGTCCACCCGGCGACGGCGCCGCCGCGCGGGGGTCTCCCGCGCGGCGGCCTCGCCGGTGGCCTCGGTCAGCGTGGTCACTTGGCGTTGAGGATGCTTTCCATCTCGGTGGCCGCGTCGGCGGTGGCCTTCTCGACCGTCTTCTGGCCCTTGATGACCGAGCTGTTCATCGCCTGGGTCACCGTCTTGGTGCGGCTGACCTCGACCCACTTCGGGGTGAGCGGGGTCAGCTTGGTGTTCTGGATGGCGGTGGCGAACGCGGCCATCACCTTGTCGTTGGCGTAGTCGCCGCTGCTGACCAGGTCCTGGTAGACCGGGAAGAAGCCGAGGCTGCTGGCGAACTCCTTGTCCTTCTGCTTGCTCAGCAGCACGGTCATGTAGTCCCAGGCCAGCGCCTGTCGCTCGCTGTCCTTCCAGATGGCGATGTCGGAGCCGCCGGCGAACGCCGGGGCGGGCTTGCCGTCCGGGCCGGGGATCGGGAACGTGCCCCACACCTTCTCGATGTCGGGGTTGTCCTTCTTCATCGCGCCGCCCTGCCAGCTACCGGCGAACGCCATGGCGGCCTTGCCGGTGGCGAACTGGGTGCGGGCGTCGACCTCGTTCCACCCGGCCGCGGCCGGCGGGGCGACCTTGTGCACGGTCACCAGGTCGGTCCAGAACTTGACCGCCTTCTGCGCCTCGGGGGTGTTGTACCCGGACTTCCAGCTGTCGCCCTCCTTGGTGGCGATCTCCCCGCCGGCACCCCAGAGGAAGGAGTAGAACGGCAGCTCGGAGTTGCCGGGCAGGGCGATGCCGTAGGTGCCCGGCTTCTTGGCCTGCACGGCCTTCGCGGCGGCGACCATCTCGTCCCAGTTCGTCGGCGGCTTCACGCCGGCCTCGGCGAACCAGTCGGTGCGGTAGTAGACGGCGCGCACGCCGGCGTACCACGGCACGCCGTACTGCTTGCCGTCGAGCTGGGCGTTCTTGACCAGGTCGGGCAGGATGTCCTTGCCCTCGGACCAGCCGTTGAACTTGTCCGAGACGTCGGCCAGGGCCTCCTGCGCGGCCCAGCCCTGGGTCTCGGTGTTGCCCAGCTCGGTGACGTCCGGGCCCTCGCCACCGGCGAGCGCGGCCTGGAACTTCTTCGGCGCCTCGAGCCAGGGGATGTACTGCACCACGACGTCGGTCTCGGGGTGCTTCTTCTTGAACTCCGCCTCGACGCTGTCGAGGAACTTGGTCTGGGCGTCGCCGCCCTCACCCATCATCCACACAGTGAGCTTGCTGTTGTCGGCGGCCTTGTCGTCGTCGCCGGAGCCACCGCACGCGGTCAGCACCAACGCGGCCGACGCCACGATGGCGGTGACCGGAGCCAGCCGCTTCCACCTGTTCACGCCATATCTCCCTCAGGGCCGTTTGGCACTAACCTTCTCCGCCGCACCTTAGTAGGAAAATTTCCTTTACAACAGGGGGTGTTCGTGACGGAGGGCACAGGCGACCGTATCGCAGCCGGAGGCCCGGCCGACATCGATGCCGTCCGGGCAGTTCAGGGCCCACGTACGCCGACGGGCGCCCGGCCGGTGAGGCCGGGCGCCCGTCGAGGCGCGTGGTGCGGGGTCAGTAGCGCGAGACGCCGCGGCGACGGCCGACACCGGCCACCAGGGCCACGCCGATCGCGGCGAACAGCACCTGCAGCATCAGCTCGCGCCAGTCGATGCCGGCGGTCTCGGCGAAGCCGGAGGCCCGGGCCACGATCGTGCCCAGAAGCGCGGCGCCGACGCCGATCAGCATGTGCAGCCACATCGGCATGTTCTGCCGGCCCGGCACGACCAGCCGGCCCAGCGCGCCGACGATCAGACCAACGACCAGCGCCGTGATGATGCCCCAAACGGTGAGCTCCATGGTCGCCCTCCTCCTTAAGATCGGGTCACACTTTTTCGTGTGGTTACTGTCGTGATCGCTAAGTTCCCGACCGCCCGGAAATCCAAACCGACTCCGATGACGAATTGTTCAGATGTACTCTGACCTGCTACTTCTCGCCGAAACCCGGCGCGGCGGGCGGGCCCGGCGCACCGACGGGGTTCAATGCGCCGAATACGCCGACGGGCGCCCGGCCGGGTCGGCCGGGCGCCCGTCGAGGCGCGTGGTGCGTGAATCAGTAACGCGAGACGGCGCGGCGGCGGCCGACGCCGGCCACCAGGGCAACGGCGATGGCGGCGAGCACGACCTGCACGGCCAGCTCGGCCCAGTCGATGCCGGCGGTCTGCGTGGCGATGCCGAGCGCGCGGGCCAGGACGGTGCCCAGCAGCGCCGCGCCGACGCCGATCACCATGTGCAGCCACATCGGCATGTTCTGCCGGCCCGGCACGACCAGCCGGCCCAGCGCGCCGACGATCAGACCCACGACGAGCGCGGTGATGATGCCCCAGACGGTGAACTCCACGGTCGGTCCTCCTAAAAGCGATTTCGCACGTTCTGTGTGCGTTTGCTGTCGTGCCCGCTAAGTGCCCGACGCATCGAAAACCGAAACCGGCGGCATCGACCGCCGCTCCCCCGACCGGGACGAACCCGCAGGTGGGAGCGCTGCCAGAGGCTGAAAATTTCCTGGGTACGCGAACCGGCCGGCGCCCTGGGGACAGGACGCCGGCCGGTTCGTGGAGCCTGACCGTTACTTCTTGCCGGCGGGCTTGCCGTCGCCGGAGTCGGACGACAGCGCCGCGATGAACGCCTCCTGGGGGACCTCCACCCGGCCCACCATCTTCATCCGCTTCTTGCCCTCCTTCTGCTTCTCCAGCAGCTTGCGCTTCCGGCTGATGTCACCGCCGTAGCACTTGGCGAGCACGTCCTTGCGGATCGCGCGGATGGTCTCCCGGGCGATGACCCGGCTGCCGATGGCCGCCTGGATCGGCACCTCGAACTGCTGGCGCGGGATCAGCGAGCGCAGTTTCGCCGCGATCGTCGTGCCGTACGTGTACGCCTTGTCCTTGTGCACGATCGCGCTGAACGCGTCGACCGGCTCGCCGTGCAGCAGGATGTCGACCTTGACCAGGTCGGACGCCTGCTCGCCGGAGGGCTCGTAGTCCAGCGAGGCGTAACCCTTGGTGCGGCTCTTGAGCTGGTCGAAGAAGTCGAAGATGATCTCGGCCAGCGGCAGCGTGTAGCGCAGCTCCACCCGGTCGGCGGAGAGGTAGTCCATGCCGAGCAGGCTGCCCCGGCGGCCCTGGCACAGCTCCATCACCGCGCCGACGTAGTCGTTCGGGGTCAGCACCGTCGCCCGCACGGTCGGCTCGTACACCTCGGCGATCTTGCCGGTCGGGTACTCGCTCGGGTTGGTGACCACGATCTCCTCGCCGTCCTCCTGGATGGCCCGGTAGACCACGTTCGGAGCGGTGGAGATCAGGTCGAGGTTGAACTCCCGCTCCAGCCGCTCCCGGATGATCTCCAGGTGCAGCAGGCCGAGGAAGCCGCAACGGAAGCCGAAGCCCAGCGCGCCGGAGGTCTCCGGCTCGTACGTGAGCGCCGCGTCGTTGAGCTTGAGCTTGTCCAGCGCCTCGCGCAGGTTCGGGTAGTCCGAGCCGTCGATCGGATAGAGACCCGAGTAGACCATCGGCTTCGGGTCCTTGTAGCCGCCGAGCGCCTCCTTGGCCGGGTTGTTGTTGATGGTGACGGTGTCACCCACCCGGGACTGGCGCACGTCCTTCACGCCGGTGATCAGGTAACCCACCTCGCCGACGCCGAGCGCGTCGGCCTTCACCATCTCCGGCGAGATGACGCCGATCTCCAGCAGCTCGTGGACCGCGCCGGTGGACATCATCTTGATCCGGTCCCGGGCCGAGATCCGGCCGTCGATCACCCGGACGTACGTGACCACGCCCCGGTAGACGTCGTACACCGAGTCGAAGATCATCGCGCGGGCCGGAGCCTCGGCGTCACCCACCGGCGGCACGAACTGGCGGACGATCTCGTCCAGCAGGTAGGGCACGCCCTCGCCGGTCTTGCCGGAGACCTTGATGCAGTCCGCCGGGTCGCCGCCGATCAGGTGGGCCAGCTCCTCGGCGTACTTCTCCGGCTGGGCCGCCGGCAGGTCGATCTTGTTGAGCACCGGGATGATGTGCAGATCGTTCTCGAGCGCCAGGTAGAGGTTGGCCAGCGTCTGCGCCTCGATGCCCTGCGCGGCGTCGACGAGCAGGATCGCGCCCTCGCAGGCGGCAAGCGAACGGGACACCTCGTAGGTGAAGTCCACGTGGCCCGGGGTGTCGATCATGTTGAGCACGGCGGTCTCGCCGGCCCGGTCGCCCTCGCGGATCGTCCACGGCATCCGCACGGCCTGGCTCTTGATGGTGATGCCGCGCTCGCGCTCGATGTCCATCCGGTCCAGGTACTGCGCGCGCATCTGCCGCGGGTCGACCACACCGGTGAGCTGCAACATCCGGTCGGCCAGGGTCGACTTCCCGTGGTCGATGTGGGCGATGATGCAGAAGTTCCGGATGCGCGCCGGGTCGGTGGCACCAGGAGCGTTCGCGCCGGGATCGAGCGTCGGTGGCACAGCGGTCCGTTCTGGTCGGCTGACGTGAGCGGCCGGCGCGCCGCCGGCCCCCTCCATGGTCCCACGTCGCCCGGGGCGCGCCCGGACTCCCCCTTCACTCCACCGCTATTCCACGGGTGGCTCCGCTATTCCACGGGTGGCTCGACGAACAGGGCGGCCAGCCTCGGCAGGCGGCGGCGGGCCTCCTCCTCGTCGTCGAAGTCCCAGAAGTCGTTCAGGTCGGGCACCGGAACCGGTTCACGCTCGGCCGGCAGGTCGGACGCGGTGGCCTTCCGGTACGCGTCCCACGGCACCGCCAGCATCTCCTCGCACTCGAACTCCTCGCCGCTGAGCGCCGCGGCACGCACCTGCGGCAGCTCGGCCAGCGCGTCGGGGTCGCCGACCGCCCGCGCGAACACCGCCCGCCCCTGGGTCATCAGCCAGCCCCGGAAGTATTCGAAGCCGTCGTCCGAGGCGCCCCCGTTGATGAGGTAGGCCGCGCCCCAGAGGTCGACCTTGTAGGAGGCGGCGAGCACCCGCCGCTGGTGGTGGGCGTACCCGACGATCTCCTCCGGGTCGCGCTCGGCCAGCAGCGCGACCGCCCGGGCGGCCACCGCGTCGGGCTCTCCCCCGGCACCCGCGCGGGCGTCGTCGATCAACTGCCAGAACTCGTCGGTCCTCATGACGGGCAGTCTGGCAGAGCCCACCGACGCGCCGGTTCGCCGCGCGCCGCCGGTGCGGCAGCATGGAGCGGTGCGCGCGATCTCCCTACCGCCGGTTCCGTACGGGTCGACAGCCGTCCGGCCCGGCTGGGCCGACCTGCCCCCTGGGCTGCGGGACGCGCTGGCCGCCCGGATCGGCGGCGAACCGGCGGCGGTCCGGGTGACGGCCGGCGGGTTCACCAGCGGCTTCGCCGCCGTGCTGACCGGCCCCGCCGGGGAGCGCGTGTTCGTCAAGGCGGCGGCGCTGCACGGGCAACGGCACCTGGTCGACTGGTACGCCCACGAGGCGGCGATCCTTTCCCGGCTCCCGGCCGGCCTGCCGGTGCCCCGGCCGCGCTGGGCGCTCACCGAGTCCGGCTGGTACGCGCTCGCGCTCGACGCGATCGACGGGCACACCCCCCGGCTGCCCTGGGAGCCGGCCGAGCTGCACGCCGCCCTCGCCACGTACGCCGACGTCGCCGCCGCGCTCGCCGAACCGCCCGCGGAGCTGGCCGCGCTCCGGCTTCCCCGCCTCGCGGACCTGGCCCGCGACGACATCCTCTGGTGGGGCGAGGTGGCCGCCGGACGCGAGCCGCTGCCCGGGCCGGCGGCCGGTGCGCCGCTGGCCGAGCTGGTCGCGCTGGAGTCGCGCCTGCCCACGTACGCCGACGCCGCACCCGGGCTGGCCCACGGCGACCTGCGGGTGGACAACCTCCTGATCGACTCCGGCGGACGGGCCTGGCTGTGCGACTGGCCCTGGCTGTGCCACGGGCCGGCCTGGTTCGACCTGGCCGGGCTGCTGCTCACCGCGTACGCCAGCGGCCTGGACGCGGACGCCGCATTCGCGGGTCACCCGGCGGCAGCCGGGGCGCCCGCCGACGCGCTGGACGTGACGCTCGCCGCGCTGGCCGGGTACTTCCTGACCGGCGCCGAGGCCGGACCGTCCAACGCCTCCCCGCACCTGCGCGCCCACCAGCGCTGGAGCGGGGAGCAGGCACTCGGCTGGCTGGCCGAGCGCCAGGGCTGGTCCCGGGCACGCCCCACCCCTTCCCCTTCTTCCCCTTGATCCACACCAGTTCGGCGAGATGGCGGCATCCCACGGGCCCTGACCCCACCACCTCCCCGAAGTGGCGCGCCGCTCGGGGAGGTGGTGGGATCGGATGGGCCGGGAGAGGCGTTTTGGCTCGTACGGGGCCGACCTGGTAGCCTGGCTTTTCGCGCGGCGATGACGCATGCTCGTCGTGCGCGAAAGCAGACCAACCCGAGCTATCAAGACGAGGCTGTCGCGTGGCGAACATCAAGTCCCAGATCAAGCGCAACCGGCAGAACGAGAAGCGCCGGCTGCGTAACAAGTCGGTCAAGTCGTCGCTGAAGACCGCCATCCGGAAGTTCCACGAGGCTGCCGAGGCGGGCGACACCGAGAAGGCCACCGTGCTCATGCGTGAGGCCACCCGCAAGCTGGACAAGGCTGCCAGCAAGGGTGTCATCCACTCGAACCAGGCGGCCAACCGGAAGTCGGCGATCGCCAAGCGCGTCGCCTCGTTCTCTGCCTGACCAGCGCTACAGACCCACCGGAAGCCCCGGGGCCATTGTGCCCGCGGGGCTTCCGCCTGTCCGCACTCCCCCGCAGCGCTGCGCGCTGAGGGACGGCTCGGCGATCTTGGAGCATTTCGGCCCCTATAGGGGCCCTTTCGTACCAAGATCTGCGGCGTGATCGGTGCCCGCCGCGGCCGAGGTGAGCCGGGGGTCGGCGCACACCGGGGACGCCGTGGTCACCGCTCGCCGGGGCGGTCGAACGTCGAGCGTCGCGGATGGTGGTAGCGGATGCCCCGAGGGTCGGCAACCGGCGTCGGACCGCCCGGCAACGACCGCCCGCTCGCCGGCGTCGCGCCGCCTGACAACGCGCGGGCGCTCGCCGATGTCGGTGCGCCCGGCAGCGCGCGGGCGCCGGTGGGCACCCGGGCCCGCCCGATCACCGGCTCCATCTGCCGGCGGAAGCGGTCCCGCTCCTGCTCGGGCACCTGCGCGGCGGTGCGGACGACCATCTCGGCCACCACGTCGTTGAGCTTGACCATCGCGGCCACCGCGACCGGCAGCACCAGCACCGCCCACCAGCTCACCAGTTCGGCGAGCGCGAGCAGCACGGCCAGCGCCACCGCGCCCTCGAAGAAGAGGAAGCAGAGCACCCCACCCGGGTTGACGAAGCGCAGTCCCAGCACCCGGGCGTAGAGCGGGCGGTACCGCTCCTCGTCCGTGGCCACCGTCGACCACGCTCGGGTCACCGGGCGCCGCCCTGCCGGGCCGCCGCCACCGAGAAAACGGCCCGCTCCAGCGCGTACGCCCGGTCGTCGGCGCCGCCCTTGACGGCCGCGTTGCACTCGGCGGCCACCCGCATCGCCTCGACCAGGCCCTCGGGCGTCCAGCCCCGGGCACGCACCTGGGCCTTCTCGATCTTCCAGGCCGGCATGCCGAGCGTCTTGGCCAGCTGGAACGCATTACCCCGGCCGGCGGCGGCGACCCGGGCCACGGTTCGTACGCCGTCGGCCAGCGCGTCGGCGATCGGCACCGGGTCGACGCCGACGTGCAGCGCCCACCGCAGCGCCTCCAACGCGCCGGGCACGTCACCCACCATCGTCGCGTCGGCGACGGTGAAGCCGGTCACCTCGGCCCGTCCCCGGTAGTACCGGGCGACCGTGTCCGCGCCGATCCGCCCGTCGGTGTCGGCGACCAGCTGCGAGCAGGCGGCGGCCAGCTCACGCATGTCGTTGCCGACGGCCGCGACCAGGGCGTCGGCCGCGTCGGGCGTGCACTTGCCGCCGATGCGGCGGATCTCGTCCCGCACGAACGCGGCCCGCTCCCGGTCCCCCTTGAGCTTCACCGCCGGCACCATAGCGGCACCGGCCGCCCGCAGGCCGTCGGCGAACGCCTTGCCCTTGGCCCCGCCCAGGTGCAGCACGACGAGCTGCACGTCCGGGTCGGGATTCTTCGCGTACGCGAGCAGCGCGGTCGACAGGTCCTTGCGGGCGTCCTGACCGGAGCGGAGCACGAGCACCCGGCGACCGCCGAACAGCGACGGGCTCAGCATCTCGGCGATCTCGCCGACGGTGAGCGTGCCGGCCTGGTATTCCCGCACGTCCACGTCGGGGTCGACCTCGCGGGCCCGGGCGACGGCTTCGGTGACCGCTCGCGTGGCGAGCAGCTCCTCGTCGCCGAGGACGAGCACAATAGGAGGCAGGTCGGCGGGGGTCACGTCGCCCATACTCGCACGCCCTCCGACCCGGCCGGGCCTGCTCATCGGGGACTGTGACGGCGCAGCCCGCACACAGCGCAAATCCAGACATTTGCCTTGATCCCCTATCTACTGCGACAAGATCCCCCGGTTATCGAGCCGGCCCCGACTCGGCCCCACGTCTCACCACCGCGAGACCGGCGCCCGCCCGGACCGCCGCCACGTCCCCGTCGGTGTCGGTACGCAGCACCCGCGCACCGCCCCGGGTCAGCCGGTCCAGCAGCCCGGCGTTGGGATGCCCGTAGTCGTTGTCGACCCCCACGCACACCAGCGCCACCGCCGGGCGCACCGCGGCCAGGAACTCCGGCGCCTGGTACGCCGACCCGTGGTGGGCCACCTTCAGCACGTCGGCCCGGATCTGGGCGGCCGGCGTCGTCTCCAGCATCGCCCGCTGCTCCTCCGTCTCGGCGTCCCCGGTGAGCAGGATCCGTACCCCGCCCACAGTGGCGGCCAGCACCAGCGAGTTGTTGTTCGGATCGGACCGGCTGCCCCGCAGCGGGTACGGCGGCCCGACGGCGACCAGGTCCACCGCGCCCGCCCGCCACCGCCACCCCGCCTGCACCGGAGCGACCGGCGCACCGGCCCGGCGGGCCGCATCGCGTACCTGGGCTGCGCCGTAGGGCGGCTCGGACCAGGACGGACCCACCACCGCACCCACCCGACGGCCGCGGAACACCCCGGCCACGCCGCCGACGTGGTCGACGTGGAAGTGGCTGACCACCAGCAGCGGCACCTCGCGTACGCGGAGGCGGCGCAGGCAGGCATCCACGCCGGACGGCTCCGGGCCGGCGTCGACCACCACGGCCCGGCCGGCGTCGACCGGCAGCACCACCGCGTCCCCCTGCCCCACCGCGCACGCCACCACCACCCAGCCGCGCGGCGGCCAGCCGGAGGCGAGCAGCCGGACCGGCACCGCGCCCAGCACCACCGCCACCGCGACGACAGCGATCAGCCGGCGCGCCCGGCGTCGGCGGAAGGCGAGCAGCAGCGCCACGCTCACCGCCGCCAGCAGCAGGGCGCCGGCCACCCCGCCCGCCCACGGCAGGTTCCCGGCCGGCAGGTCCGCCCCGTACGCGGCCACCGCCACCAGCCAGCGCGCCGGCCAACTCGCCAGCCAGGCCAGGAACTCCGCGCCGCCCGGCCACACCGGCGACAGCACCGCCGCCAGCACTCCGAGCACAGTGGCGGGCGCGACGGCCGGCACCGCCAGCAGGTTCGCCGGCACGGCCACCAGGCTGACCGTGGCGGACAGCCCGGCGACCACCGGGCCGCAGGCCAGCTGCGCGGCAGCCGGCACCGCCAGCGCCTCGGCCAGCCCGGCCGGTACGCCCCGCCGCCGCAGCGCATCCCGCCAGCCCGGCGCGAGCAGCAGCAGTCCCCCGGTGGCACACACCGACAACGCGAAACCCGGGTCGCCCGCGAGGTCCGGGGCGTACAGGACCAGCCCGGTGACCGCCGCGGCGAGCGCGGGCAGCGCCGATCGGGACCGCCCGGCGGCGAGCGCGGCGAGCCCGATCGCGCCCATCGCCGCGGCGCGCACCACGCTCGGCGAAGGCCGGACCAGGATGACGAACCCGACGAGCGCGAGTACGCAGAGCGTGGCGGCGGTACGCGGACCGGCGCGCGCCCAGCGGGCCAGCAGCAGTACCGCCCCGACGACGATCGCCACGTTGGAGCCAGTGAACGTGAGTTAGGGAGGTGCATATAGAACGGCCCCGGCAGGTGCTGGAACACCTGTTACCCGGGGCCTTGACGGACAACGGAGGTCCGCCCGGCCATGAGTGTAGCTGTGAAGCAGGCCCTGCTTGCGACGAAGGATCTCGGCAAGAACGAGCGTGCCGTGGCTATCGCCATCGCTGCTCACGCCAACAACGAGGGCAACGCTTGGCCGTCTGTGGCCACCCTCGCCGACTACGCCGGCTGCTCTGAGCGGACCGTACAGCGGGCGCTGGCCAAGCTGGTACAGCTCGGTCGCCTGGTCGTCACCAAGGTTGCCGGCATCGCCACCCGCGTCTACCGACTGGTCACCGGCCAGGGGGTGACGAACAACGGCCCGGGGGTGACGAATCAGCCGGAGGGGGTGACGAATCGCGCCGCCGGGGGTGACAGCCAGGGTGACACCCGAAGTGTTGAAGACCAAGGGAAGTTGAAGACGCGCGCAAGCGCGCGTGACTGGCGTCGATTCCTTCCCAAGAACAAGAACACCAACCCCGGCACCAGCGGCTACCCGTATCCGGAGCGGCGAGGTGCTGCCCTGCCGATGACCGCCGGGGGCGAGCGCTGCCACAAGCCGGGGCACGCTGGTCAGCCTGCTGGCGGGTGCATCCCCTGCCGCTCTGAGGCGCTGGCGGGTGACCGATGAACGCAACCGCCGCCTACGCGCTCGGCCTGGTCCTCATCGGCGGTCCGGTCTCGATGCTCGCCCCGCTCGCCATCGCCCGCCGACTGGTCGAGCGGCACGCGCACCGGGTTGCCGACGACATCGCCCGCCTTCCCCGCCTCGACACCGCCGCTACCCGCCGGGAGCTGATGAGCCGATGACCACCGCCACCGCTCCCAGCGCCTACCCGCGCGCCGTCGCGGATCTGCTCCCCGCCGTGCGGGACCTGGCCGACAGGCTCGGTGAGATCCCGTCGCGCAACCGGATCATGCGTGAGTTCAAGGTGGGTGCGCCCAAGGCTCAGGCCGCGCGCCTGGCTCTGATCGCCGAGCCCATCACCCTGCCCGACGAGACCGAGACCGAGCCCACCTCGGACCCGTGGGAGTACGCCGAGCCCGCCCCGGTTCCGCCGGCTACCCCGGTCGAGACCACCCCGGTTCCGCTGATCCTGCCGACTGCCAAGGTCACCGAGCCGTCGCCGCTGGTCGAGCGCAACGGACACCCGCCGGCCTCGGTCGAGCCTGCCCCGGTCAAGGCTCAGACTTCGCCGGTCCGCCGGCTGTCCGCGTGGCCGGTGGTGCTGATCGCGCTGCCCGCGTTCGTCGCCATCTGGTCCGGGTGGGTCGGGCTCGGCGGACTCACCGGGTTCGGGGTGGTGCACCCGCTGCCCGGTATCGCGGACGGGTTCAGCATCAACACCGCCATCACGCTGCCGATCGGGGTGGAGGTCTACGCCGCGTACTCGCTGCGAGCCTGGCTCTCCGGGCAGGTTCCGCCCCGGGCTCGCCGGTTCGCCAAGTGGTCCGGCATCGGGTCGCTGATCATCGGTGCGCTCGGCCAGGTGGCCTATCACCTCCTGGTCGCCGCCGGCATCACCTCCGCCCCGTGGCAGATCACCACCGCCGTTGCCTGCCTGCCCGTGGCGGTGCTCGGGATGGCCGCCGCTCTGGCTCACCTGATGCACGAGGGGAGCGACCAGTGACCGAGCTGGAGCGGGCTCTCCGCAAGCTGCGGCGCAACCACACCGTGCCGCGGGTGGCCTACCGGTACATCTCCGGTAGGCCGCTCAGCGGCAAGCCCGGCTACCCATACCGCCACCGCGGTCCGGGCCGGCTGGCCGGCTGGCAGCGTCAGGCGTACCGCCTCGGCGTGCCGGCCGCCGCCGGCCTGGCCGTGGCCTTCCCCGATCCCTCGCTGACTACGGCCAGCGGCGCGGCTCTGGCTGCGGCGTGGCGCGGCCGGCAACGGCTGGTGCGCCGCCGTTTCCACCGGGAGTACATCGCCCCGACCCTGGCCGCGCTCGCTCCGGCGATGGGCTTGCAGACCGGGGTGCGCCTGCACGTTGACCCGTCGTTGGGCAACCTCACGCCCCGGCTGGCCAAGCCGCTGAGCCCAGCGGAGAAGGCAGTACGGGCCTGGTATGGCGAGCACGTAGAGCCGGTGATCCGGTGGCTTCCTGAGCGCGCGCAGCGGGCAGCGTGGGCGGTGCAGCGCAAGGCGCAGCCGGTCACGTCCCGGCTGGAGGTGTTCCGCCGGCCGGTCGATGGCGACCAGGGCCCGCGTATCGAGCTGGAGGCGGACACGCCGTACCTAACCAAGGAGCAACGGCAGCTCGTCTCGTCCATCGTCGGCAGCAAGATCCCTGTTGCCGACCTGGTCGAGACCTGGCACCAGGTGGGCCCGCGCGTGCGTGCCGTCTGGACCGTACGTAAGCGTCCACCGGCTCGCGTCGGCGTCGACCAGGTCGCCGCCCACCTGCCCCGGCTGGCGGAGTGGGAGTTCTACATCGGGCAGGGCGCAGGCGACCGGCCCGTCACGCTCTCGCTGCGCGACGACTCCCCGCACATCGCCGTGTCTGCCGGCACGGGCGCGGGCAAGAGCGTGCTCGCCGAGCTGGTCGCCGTGCAGGTACTCAACCGAGGCGGCCGGGTGGTCATCCTCGACCGCAAGGGCTCGCACCGCTGGGCCCTCGGCCTGGCCGGCGTCGACTACTGCACCAAGCCGGCACAGATGCATGACGCCCTGGTGCGCCTAGCCGCGCTCGCCGACGAGCGCAACACCCTGGCCATGCACGAGGCCGAAGACTGGAACCCAGGCCCCCGGGTGCTGGTCATCTGCGAAGAGTTGAACGCCACCATCGGGCAACTCGTCAACTTCTGGGCCGAAGCGCGCGGCAAGGGAGACCCGAAGCGCTCCCCCGCCGTGTCGGCTCTGGCTGACCTGCTCTTCATGGGTCGGTCCGCCAAGGTCAACGTGCTGGCCATCGCCCAGATGCTCACCGCCCGCGCCATCGGCGGACCCGAGGCACGGGAGAACTTCGGCATCCGCTGCCTCGCCCGCTACACCGCCAACAACTGGAAGATGCTCGTCCCCGAAGCGGCCATGCCGCGCGCCTCCCGCACCCTCGGCCGGTGGCAGATCGTCATCGGCGGACAAGCCACCGAGACACAGGTTGCCTACCTGACCGCGAGCGAGGCTCGGGAGCTTGCGTGTCCCCGGTCCCCGGAGACATCGCAGGTCAAGGGCCTATCAAGCCCTGCCGGGGACTTCCTGACGCTGCGCCAAGCGGTAGAGGCCGGAGTGCTGCCCTGGTCCTACGAAGCAGCCAAGAAGCGGCTACAGCGGCGCGTGGGCGAGGTGCCCGAGGCGCGTGGCAAGGACGGAAACGCCGACTTATTCGCGAGGCGGGACCTGGAGACCTGGTCCGGTAGCTCAAGCTGAAGGTCTTGGCCCGATAATCCCCGACACCCTGACGGAGACTATCGGGACCCGGGTACTCTGCGGATCGTTGGACGTTCAACGCTACTGAACAACTCGTCAGTAACGTTGGATGGAGGAAGACCCCCGCCCCTGGTTTCGCGGCCCGCGAGGCGGAGGACCTTCCCGCTCGATGTGGGCCTAGCTGACGGTCGTCAGTTGGGCCCGCATCCGTTTCCGGTCAAGGCAATCGCTAGACCGGCGGCGTAGGTGAGCACCTTGAGTGTCAGTGCTACCCACTCCCCGACGTCCCGCCACCGGTTGGTGTTGGGCTGCCGGCACTTCCTTGGGCCTGAGGGCCCCTTGCGGCGCTTCGTCACTCGCCATCCTTCCGAGACTCAGAGGCCGGGGTCCGTCCCCCGCGCGCGCCAGGGCGGGCTTGCCGGCCTTAATCTCGGAGACCAGTTCGGTTCGTGTCTTGCGCCGAAGACACCATAGCGACCGGTCCGGGTGACCTGCGTGTCGCACTACATCTTCGTACGTGCGTACTAAGTGGAGCCTTGGCAGCTAGACAGGGCGCTGACCAGGGAAAACGGTGGAGCAGTGCCGGCGGATTGGCTAAGCGCAGGTATATGGCGACGTACCGAGCTCGGAGTCGGAGAACTTGTTGTGTACGGCTGTCGTCCCCAGATGAACTTGCCCAGCAGCAGGTCACAGGCGTAGATGGCGTCCTTCAGCGACACTGGAGGCATCTCTGGCGATGAAGTTGAGCATCAACAGGTTGTCGACGTCGAAGGCGTTGTTCGGGTTGAGGTGTGCCGTGGCACAACAGGTCCAGGCTGAAGCCGACGCAGCGCCCCCCGGGTCACGGGTGCGGATGTAGTCGGTGAACCTCGTCTGCGCCTAGGTCACTAGGACCCGGCCGGCGCACCAGGGCTGATCGCTTCGCCTTCTGCTTGGGGCCCTTGGTGTTCGCGATTAGGTGCACATGTCGGCGTTACGACTCGCCGCCTCACTCGCACAGACCGCTCGACGTGGACCCTCATGCCACACTGCATAGCCGGTGATGATTGGGGGATCGCGTGACCGTGCCCACCGAGCCCGAGCAGGCTGCGACGGACCACCGTCTGGCTGCTGAGCCGATGAGACTGTGGGAACGGATTGCCGCGCTTACAACAGGTATCACCCTCGCCGGGGTTGGCTGCGTTGCCGTCTTCAAGACGACTAATCAGGCTGGCACAACGGCGCTTCTTCTTGCCGCGGGTGTGTTCTTGCTGATCGGTATTCAAGGCACGTCGCTGGTACGGGTGAGCGGCGGATCAAACGCGGCAGAGTTTGAACGGCGGCTCCGGCAAGAGCGGTTTGTCGAGACCGCCGCACAAGAGGCAGGCAATAATCCCGATTGGGTGAGTGGGATGATGAGGGGTGCAAGCATCCTAGCCCCCGACATCGCACCAGCACTTACACTGGCGGTTGCTTGGAACAATATGGTCCGAGACGTGCTGATCCACGCGGTGCCAGATTGTGCGATCCAGACTCGCCCGTTACCTGCTGCTGCGGGACCGATCAGCCTTGTGGTTCGTGCACCTGAAGGCGATATCCCGGTCATGCTGAAGCAGGCCGGCCAGAGTATCGAGTTCGAAGACATACGCACCCTAAGTGACTATGTGACGGCGACGTCACCCCCGGCGATTGGGGGATTAGCCCTTAGTAGCGTCGAGCCGACAGCGCTTGTGAAGTTCATCCTCGCCACACAAGAGATATCGCTTCCGATCGAGGCCGTAGCGTGGGCCGGCCCGCATGACACTGCTCGACTGGTTGAGGCTATCAACGGGATACGCGAGATCGCGCGAGCGCCAGAGCAAGATCAAGGAACAACGGACAGGTGATCATCACTAACAGGAGCGGTCAGCTATCCTCGCTGAGCCAGTGATCGGGCGGCACCGCTCAAACGGCTGATGGAGACGGTGCGATGAGCGCATCGAGAGGAATCGCCGCGAGGAGCGCACGGCAGCCGAGGAAGCAGCTACGGAGGCGTGGGTTCAGCGCCAACTGGCGGAGGCCCCTCCGTTGACCTGGGAGCGGCCGGTGGAGGCCAACGCCATCCGGCATCACGGCAAGGCATCGCTCTAGAGAGACGCAACCCCTGCCCACCCCCATGAGCAGATGGCCGAGGCTCGACTTCCACCAGGTCGACAGGCGATTCTGGCCGAGGGGTCGGCATATGAGCAGGGCGTCGGGTTGATAGCCTGCGCGCTTGGCAGACAACCATCGATACCAGGGCGGGCACTGTGACCACCGCGGAGAAGATCACGTTAGGCGTGTCCATCGCTACGGCCTTGGGAGTCGGCGCGCTGCTAAAGTCTCTGTTCGATCACTTCCTGTCTCGCCCTGAGAAGAAGGCGACAATCGCCGAGAAGGAAGTCACGATTGCCGACAAGTCCGTTCAGATTGCTAACGCCATGATGAGTCGGATGGACGCTGAACTTAGTCGTGTTCAGGCGGCGCTAGCCAAGGCTGAAGGGGAGATCGAAGAGCTGCGCAGCAAGCTCGACGCGGCCGCCAGTAAGGAGGCTGAGGCGGTGAACCTGCCCCGAGCACTGGATAGCGCGCGGGCCACATCAGCAGAACTATCGCTGGCGCGAGATGCCCTGGATGACATCCAGATCGAAGTCAAAACCTACAACTCCTATAACAAATTTTCTGATGCACTGATCGCTGGAGGCGCGGCCGAAGCACTGAGGCAGTTCGGCGAGCGTGCGCAGGCAATATTGGCGCATGAATTCATCACGCCGCAGCGCGACGATCTGAAGAAGTCAGCCGTGCACATACAAGACACCTTCTCGCAGATGCCGGACAGTAGTGAGATCAGACGTGATACACCCGATGATCCTGAGGGATCAGCCGGAACGCCGGCACGCCGCAGGTGACTAGGGGGTGGGGGTATGACCCTTGTGGCTGATCCCTCCCACCGCCCAGTGATAGCAGCGGCCATCTTGCCACGGTGCAGCAGTGATCAGGACGCCTATCGACCCTCCATCCCTGGCGCTACCGGGATGCATCCCCGGAATATGCGGTGCCACGGTTTCAAGGTCGATAGGCGCACTTCGATCAGCTCATCGTCGGTTCGTCGTCCGGGGTGGTAGCCATCCAGAGCACGTGATGGAACAGGGAGAGCCGGTCACCGAAGATCCGGACGTGCGCCCGGTCGAATCGGGCGTGGCAGCTTCGGCACATCGGCGAGTAGTGGGCGGGGTTCGGGCTGAAGGGCCTGCCCTGCTCTCTGCCGTCGCCATCGCGGAGTACGTCAGGATCGGCGTGGGAGTACGCCCACTGCTCGGCCTGCTTCCCGCACCGGCAGCGGTGGGCGGTGGCGCTGCCCTTGACCTTGTTGACCAGCTTGTGTGCTGAGTCGTAGTCGGTCGGCTGCTCTTGCCGGCCTCTGGGATCGGGGTGCCGGCTGCGGTCGGCGCAGTTGACGACCAGGCCGCGAGCGAGGTTCTGAAGCCCTGCCCGCTTGTCGTTGCCGCAGTCGCATCGGCAGAGAACGTACTGAGTGCCGTTGACCGAATCCTGGCGCTCGATGAGCACCAGGTCGCCGAAGCGGTGCCCCGGCTTGTACTTCTGCTGCGTCGGCCGGCTGCTCTGCCGTGGCCTCGGGGTGTAGGTGCGCGCGTGCTTGGCCTTGGCCTTGCACCTGTCTCCGCAGTAGGGGGATGCCGGCCCGCGCCTGCCCTGCGGCTTGGGTGGCAGCGCCCCGCCGCAGTGCCGGCACGCTCCCGCCGGCCCGGCCGCCAGCCGCCGCAGCCGCGCTGCCGCAGAGGCGCACCGCTTGGTGCAGTAGCGGGCTCCCGACCGCTTACCGGTCATCGCGCCGCCGCAGTGCTCGCACGCCCGCCGGTCGGCGGTGGCCGTCTCGGCCCGGCGTTCTGCTCGATCGTGCCGGCGTCGGCAGCCTTCATCGCAGTAGGCGCGCTTGCCGCTGCGTTCCTCGGGTAGCGGCGTGGCGCACTGGATGCACTCGCCGTTGAGTGCCCGCTGTTGCTCGATGGTCATGCTCACGGAGGTTGATCTCCCTACAGAGATAGGGCGCTCTCCGTAGCCCGCTGAGAGCCACGGAGAGCGCCTGTCGTTGATCAGGGATGGATGGGAACGGGGGTGGCGCCTACGGCTTCTCGCGCCGCTTCAGTCGCTTGTGGCTGACGCGGCACGCCTCCCGGCAGTAGAGGGAAGCTCGGCCACTGTTGACCGGGACGGCGCTGCCGCAGCCGGCGCACGGCTCGGCCTGATGTAGCTCCTGGCCCACCGTCAACCGGGTGTGGCCGTTGCGCCTCCACCGGGCATAGTGCGTGGCGCACAGACCACGCGCCCAGTGCGGCCGGGGGCAGTGCAGCAGCCGGCAGACGCGCCCATGGTTCCGAGGTCGAGTCTTCATGTGTGGGTGCTCTCGGCGAGCGGGCAGGGCACTCCGCGGAGCGCCCTACCCAACGCCACCGTCAGGCCGCAGCCTTGCTGATCATGATCGCTTCCGCCGTGATGGCGAGCGCCTGGCGGTCACCGAAGATGGTCGCCTTCTGGTCGACCACCTTGACCGACTCCACCCGACCGAGGCCGGGCGAGAAGATGCCATCGGCGTCCGCGACGCCGGCTGCCACGAACTGGGACAGCTCGGGGATGTCGACGTGCCGGTCGATGCCGTGCACGATGAACTGCACCCGGACCTTGCGCCGTACCGTGTCGCCGTCGCGGGTCTGCGATACCACCTCGCCGGAGGCTCGGCGATACATGATGGTGTGGATGTTCGCCAACCGGTCGGTACGCGGGTCGACGACGTACTCCTTGCTTCGCGTCGCAGCAAGCCCGCCGAGCTGCTGCGCCAGTCCGATCCCGGTGGCACTCGACTGCTCCTCGATAACCGGCATCAGCGGCTCAAGGTTCTTGAGGAAGACCGACAGCACGAAGTGGTCCGGACCGGTGGTGACACTGTCTCGCACCTCAGCGTGCCCGGCGTGGTGCACCAGCTTGTAGATGCCAGCCACGCAGGCTTCCTTGATCGTGTCCAGACCATCGGCGGGCACAGTCACCAACAGGTGCACCGTGCCGGTCATCCGGCCGGTGGCGGTGTCGTAGTCCACTCCCTCGGTCTGGTACAGGTACGCCGCCGGAGCGGTCAGCTTCTCCGGCCGCTGCGACACCACCTCGACCGGCACGCCGAACATGCCGAAGTTGAAGCGGTTGACCTCGATGACCGACCGCAGGTACTCGGCGAGCACCGGGTTGGTCTGACCCTCGAACAGCTTGACGGCACGCTCCGCCGCCGGGATGCGCTTACGCGCCATGCCGAGCAGGTGCGCGGTGCGCTTGATCTCCGCCTCAGCGGTGGCCAGGTCGAGCCCAGTCACCGAGGCGTCGCCACTGTCGAGCCGGGCGAACAGCTCGGCGGCAGAGTGCTCGGCCTGCTCGTGCTCGGCCTCCCGCTCGGCGACCAGGGCGCGGGCCTGAGCCAGAGCCTCAACGGGCGTGGGGATGGTGTTCTTCTTGGCAGTAGCCACGGGTGATGAACCTTCTTCCGTGCAGGGTGAACAGGCGGCCGGTTGGCCGCACATGATGGGTTGGAGTTCCTGATACGGCCTGGCGGCGATCAGGAGTCAAGGGCGGAAGCGGTCGCCCTCTACGGGCGCGCGTCTCGCCAGGCGATCCGATGAACGGTGGTGACCTCGTCGAGCGCCGCTCGGGCCTCAGCGACCAGAGCAGTTGCTCGCATCAGCTCGTTGACCGCTTCGACGAGTAGGTCAGGTTCGGCATCCGCCGCCCGCAGTCGTGCGACATCGGCAGCGGCAGAAGCCTTCAGGTCGAAGGCCAAGGCGTAGCGCTGTTCGGCGATACACCGAGCCACGCGAGCGCCGGCACGGGTAAGGGTCTCCACTGGTGATGCTCCTCAGGGCATGAGAAGGGTGCCGGCCTCCGGCCGGCTATCGCTGGTTCGTCAAGAGAGAGGTGATGGCTCGGCCTTCGGCCGGATTCGCCAGATCGTTGAAGGAGGGCCCTCGTTGGCTCTCAGCCGCCGCTGCTGGTGCCGCTCCGAAGTGCCGCCCCTCGTGAGATAGATCAAGAGGAGGTGGCACCGTTGCAGGTCAGCGAGCCGCGTTGTTCCCTGGCCTCATACAAGTGACGGTGAGATGTAGGGCTACGTCGTACTAACTGGCCTAGTTCTGCCTGTCGTCGTCATACAGCGGGGCGACGTACCCGCCGACGACGACGATCAAGGCCGACCTTGTGCCAGTGGCAGTCTCGACCGGTGCCGCCTCTGCGGACACCAACCGGAAGAAGCACGCACCGGACACCCGAGCCAGGCAGGACCATGCCGAACGCCTCAGCCTGCTGAAGCGCGGAGTACAAGGTCTGCCGGCTGGCAGGGGTTAGGACGCGGTCATGGTCGACGTCGCCCAGGACGTGCAACATCTCCCCCGGCTCGAACTCGGCATGCCCGATGTCGTTCACCCTCGCGTACGCCGCGAAGACGAGGCGCACATAGAGGGGCCTGACCGCCACGTTCGCGGCCAGTTCTTCGCACATGTCGATGCTGAGCATGAGGAACTGTTCGCCGTCACCCCAGAGCTTGCGGGACATCAGCCTTCACCGGCTGGGTTGCCAGGTAGAGGTAACGCCTTCATGCCGCTGCAAGCAGCCGGCGCAGTCGTGCACGCACCTCCGGCGAGAACGGAGGCGCTTGGGCAACGATCCTGTCGATGTACTCCCGCCACGCTTCCGGGCAAGCGTTCTTGGTTTCGCTGGAGATGGTGACCATCCCCCTTCGGTGACACGAGCCCGCCGGTCGGGCTCCTCATCGCGTCCTTCCTGCCGTCGTTCGCCGCCGACCTACCGCCAGGTAGCAGCCGCCGCGTTCAGCGGCGCGAGGAGAGATTAGGCAACTCAGTCCCAGTCTGTCAAGTCCAGACTGTCAGACCTGGACTTGACCATATCTACGGCGACTGAAACGATGGGACCATGACTGACAAGCACGCGATCGAGCGCAGCCGCACCGAGGCAGGTTGGAGCGTGACGGCTCGCTGGCTCCTCGACGAAGGCCAGCCGATCTCCCAGGGGCCGAGCGAGGTGCTTCTACGGCTGACCGAGGACGCCGACATGAGGACGCGAGTGCGCGGGATGACGTCGGGCATCATGCGCCGGATCGAGCGGCACATCCTTGAGATGCAGCAGGAAGTACGCGGCGAGCAGCAACCGCCCCGCCTGTCCGGCATCAGCGCACGCGCCCTTGAAGGCACGCTGAAGAGCATGCCGGCCTCCCCCCGTGAAGACCCTGGTGCCTACTACGCAGGGCTGCTCGCCACCTTCAAGAGGTTGGAGGACGCAGGGATCGGCGAACCCATCAACTGGCTCGCCGAGAGGTTGAAGTTGCCCAAGAACACGGTTCGGACCCAACTCGCAACCGCGCGCCGCAGGCAGCAGGGCTAACGGGGCGCTGACTACAGCGCGCCTTCACCCCACGTCTTGCTACTGCCTCGCCATCGGGAGTTGTCCAACCTGCGGGGGTCGAGCGTCCGTGCGCCCTTGTACGTCTTCCCCACCCGAAGGTCGAGCAGGAGCGTCACCACCTCGCGTTGCTGACCAATCGTCAGCCGTTCCCATCTCTGCTCAACGCCGGGGCCTACCAGATCCCGCAGCAAGGGCGGCACATCGACGTGTTCCGCCCGACGCTCGGCATCCTCGATCTCAGCGAGCAACGTCCGTTCGATCGAGGCGAGACCGGCAGGGCTGATCTCATCGCGTGCAGCCGCCTCGTACCACTCTTCAAGCCTCGCTCTCTTGCGCTTGGCCTCGTCCTCTGCCCGCTGGCGGCTGCCTGCCTCACGCTCAGGGTTGAGCAGGTCGAGCGCATCCGGCCGTGCCAAGCGGGCCATGAGTACAGCCACCACGAACTGCTCAAGCACGGTGGTCTTCACCGAGACGCAGAACTGCGCGGCGCACACATAGCCGTAGTGCGTCCGGTTCTTCTGCACCCGCAGCCGAGAACCGCATACGTCGCAGAGTGCGGGCCCTGAGAGCAGATGGCGCACGGCGGTATCCCGCTGCGTCTTCCGCCGCGGATCGGTCAGGATCGACCGGCACACGGCATACGTCTCCGCATCGAGCAGGGGTGGCCAGTCGGCGTCACCCACGATCTTGCCGAGGTGGACCCGCTTGCCGATGTACCCAGGGTTCTGCAACATCCGGCCGATCTGACTGAGCTGCCACCCCTTCTCGCCGGTCCTCGGCGTAGGGATACCTCGACGGTTGAAGTCCAGTGCGATCGACCGGCAAGGCTCCCCGCTGGCCACCCGCCGAGCAGCCTCCCGGATCACCTCGGCCTGCTCCTCATGGATGACCTGAGCGATGAAGTTACCCCGGTCGTCATAGGTCCGCCGGTAGCCGTAGAGCAGCTTGCCGTGCGGCTTCCCGCTGGCAGCCTTGGCGCGCACAGATCGCAAGATTCGCTCTCGCGTCTTCTCACTCTCGTACGCCGAATCAACGCCGTCCTCTGCGAGGGTGCGCCAGTCCCGAGGATTCTCAAGGTCGTACGTCCGCCGATGGGTAACGACATGGATGCGGACTTGATGGCGACGGCACAGGTTGAGCAAGCCAGCCCAACCCTCAAGCTCCCGCCCACCACGCGACGACTCCCACAGGATCAGCACATCGACGTGCTCAGCGGCGAGGTAGTCGAGCAACTTGACGTACTCTTCCCGCTGCTTGCGGGCGTAGCGGCTGGCCGAACGGTCGTTGTCAACGAAGACCCGAGCAACCGTCCATGACTGGTCGTCTGCGTCTTGCCGGCACTCCTGCTCTTGCTCGCCGACCGACCTGCGCCGCTTCTTGTCGTCGTCGCTCACCCGCGCGTAGATGACGGCGATAACTGCGGCCCGCAGACCCGGTCTCGTCTCCCCCATGACGTGGTACCGTAGCACTACCCCTAGCGAACGTTCGCACCGGACACCGCGTTGAGGTGCGTCATCCCGGTGGCCCGGAAGTCCTCCTCCACCTCCGGAAGCAGCCGGCTGGTGTCACCCACCACGAGCCCCGGCAGCAGCCCGCCCGGCGCGTCGGGCAGCGGCTCGCAGGCCCGTTGCAGCCCCGCGCGCAGCACGCCTGCCGCCCGTTGCGGCCACGACGCGTCGCCGCGCAGCGTGGGCGGGTCGGCGGTGGAGAGCACGGCGGCGGTGAGGTCGCCGCCACGCGGGGCGGACAGCCGTCCCCGGCTGGTGACCCGCTGCCCGGGCAGCAATGGACGCCAGGCCGGATCGGTGGCGAGCACAAGCGCGCGGACGGGACCGGTGACGCGAGCGCCGTCGGGTCCGGTGAGCCGGATCAGATCCACGCGGACCAGCAGCATCGGTGGACGGCCGGGCGCACCGCGTACCGGACGGGGGTCGTCGCGGAGCACCAGCTCGGCGGTGACCGGGGCACGATCGGTGACGAGCGCGCGGACCGGGGCGGCGTCGCGGACCGCGACCCGGGCGCCGGTGGCGGCCGCGCCGCAGAGCACGCCGAGCAGTACGGCGACCGCGATCCAGCCGTAGCGGCGGACCGTTGCACCCGGCCGGCCCAGCACGCCGCACAGGTGCAGGCCCGCGAGCAGGGCGAGCGCGGCGGCGACGACGGCCATCCACACCGTCACCCGGACCGTGAGGTGCAGCCCGGCCAGCGCGGCGAGCCAGGCCGCAACCGCCAACCCGGCCAGCCGCAGATCGGGCACGTCGCGGTCGGCCGCGGCACCATCGAGGGGGCGTCGGCGGTTCACACCGTCACCAGTTCCTTGAGCTGCTCGTACCGGGCGTCGCCGATGCCGTCGACCTGGCGCAGATCGGACACGGACCGGAACCCGCCGTTGCGGTCCCGGTGGTCGAGGATCCGCTGGGCGAGGACCGGCCCGACGCCCGGCAGCGCGTCGAGCTGGGCCAGCGTCGCGGTGTTGAGGTTGACCGGGCCGGCGGGCGCCGCCGAGCCGCCCGGCGCACCGCCGCCCGCTGTGGCGGGTCCGGCCTGCCCCGGCGGGGCGGTGACGCCGACCAGGATCAGCTCCCCGTCGGTGACCTTGCGAGCCGGGTTGAGCAGCGCAACGTCGACACCGGGCAGCGCGCCACCGGCCGCCTCGATCGCGTCGGCCACCCGCGCGCCGGCCGGGAGGCGGACGAGGCCGGGACGCCGGACCTTGCCGGCCAGCGCGACGACCACCTGACCGGGTGAGCCGGCCGGCGCGGGCACCCCGGGAACGGCTTCGGTCGCCGCGCTCACCGGTGCCTCGGCGGACGCCGCTACCGGCTGGACGGGCTCGGCGCTGGGACGTGAGCGCCACGCCCAGACGGCGGCCACCACGACCACCACTGCCGCCACGGCCGCGAGCGCCCGCACACCCCGCCGGCCGGGGTCGAACGCCCCTGGGCCGGGCAGCCGGGACACCAGACCGCGCACGGACGCCGATGGACGGTCCATCTCGGCGTCCGTCGCAACGGACGCGGGATCGCCGAATGGCTGCTCCCACACGCCGTCAGGCTCCGGGAGAGCTGGTCGCAGCCCGTAGCCCGGCTCGCCCGCACCTGTCACACGCCCGGAACCCGAACCGGGCCGATCCTCCGAGCCCAGCCCACCGCCGGATCCCGAACCAGGCCGAGCCCTGGATTCCAGACCGGCCCCACCAGGCCCGCGCGCAGAGCCGGACCGATCCTCGGAGTCCGGCCCGAACGCACCAGGGCCGCGCCCAGGGGCGGAATCCAGCCCGGTCCCACCTGGCCCAGGTTCGAGACCCGGCTCGAAGGACCGCCAGGGCTCGGGCGGAGACAGCGCCTCCGGCATCATCGCGCCGATGGGCCGGCGCGGACGGCCGACAAGAGCCGGCGGGGCGGCACCTGCCGCATCAGCGCCGCCGAACAGCCGGGCGAGCCGCCGCCGTACCGTCGTCTCGTCGTCGTCTGGCACGGCTCGGGACGCTACGGCGACGGCTCGTCAACCGTCGGCCGGTGAACTCTCACCTGTGGACGACGGGAGCACTGTGGACAACAACCCGATCAAACCCTGACTGTGCTAGGGCAGCCGGGAGGCGAAGCTCAGCGCGCCTCCGGGTCCAGGCCCAGCGCGGCCCGTCCCCCGTCCACCGGCACCGTCGCACCGTTGACGAACGAGGCGCGTTCGGAGAGCAGGAACGCGACCACCTCGGCCACCTCGTCGGTACGCCCGATCCGGCCGAGCGGGTGCAGCCGGGCCATCTCCGCGTCGACGTGCGCCACCCCGGCCGGGTCGAGTCCGGCCAGGTAGGCGGCGTGCCGTTCGGTGTGGATCGAGCCGAGCGCGACGGCGTTGGCGCGGATGCCGCGCGGACCGTAGTCGACGGCGAGCGCCCGGGTCAGCCCCTCCAACGCGGCCTTCGCGGTGGCGTACGGCAGCGCACCGGGCACCGCCCGGCGGGCCTGGTGGGAGGAGACGTTGACGATCGCGCCGCCGGACCCGGCGGCCAGGAACCGGCGTACGGCGGTGCCGGCTCCCGCGACGGCGGGGCGCAGGTTGAGCGCGATCAGGTCGACGACCTCGCTCGCGGGCGCGCGGTGCAGGTCGGCGTCGCGGAAGACGGCGGCGTTGTTGACCCAGCCGGCCAGCGGCGCGTACGCCTCGGCGCGGTCGGCGGCCCGGCCGGTGACCGCCTCGTCGCCGGCGTCGCCGGTCACGGCGTGCAGCCGGTCGGCCAGCGGATGCCGGGCCAGCCAGTCCAGCGCGCCGGTGTCCCGCTCGACCACGACCACTGTGCCCCCGTCGGCGGCCAGCCGTTCGACGATGGCCCGTCCGACGCCGCGCCCGCCGCCGGTGACGACGTACGACAGTGGGCTCATCCGGCCACCCTAGGACGTGCGGCGGTGCACCACCACGCATGCCAGCCCGGGTCCGGCGTGCGCGGCGACCACCGCTCCGGCCTCGGTGACGTACGTGTCGTGCAGGCGGTCGCCCAGCCGCTCGGTCAGCGCCGCCAGCAGTTGCTCGGCCCGTTGCGGCGCGGCGAGGTGGTGCACGGCCAGGTCCACCTCGGCGTCGTCCGCTGCCTCGACTGCCAGGTCGATCAGGCGTGCCACGCCCCGGCTGGCGGTACGGACCTTGTCCTTCACCACGATCGCGCCGTCCGGCATGTGCATGATCGGCTTGACCGAGAGGGCGGTGCCGAGCAGCGCCTCGGCCGCGTTGATCCGGCCGCCCCGGCGCAGGAACTCCAGCGTGTCGACGTAGAAGTAGATGGTGGTACGGGCGACCGCGTCCAGCGCCGCGTCGCGTACCCCGGTCAGGTCTGCTCCCTGCGCGGCGGCCGCGGCGGCGGCGAGCGCCGGGAAGCCGAGGCCCATGCCGGTGGATCGGCTGTCGACCACTGTGACCCGGTCGTCGCCGACCTCGGCGGCGGCCAGCCGGGCGGCCTCGACGGTGCCGGACAGTTCGGCGGACAGGTGCACCGACACGACCCCGTCGGCGCCCTCGGCGAGCAGCGCGCGGTAGACCTGCGCGAACTGTTCCGGCGCGGGCCGGGACGTGCTCACCGAGACCCGCCGGCCGCTCAGCGCGCGGGTGGCGTCGGCCGGGGAGGTCTCGACGCCCTCCAGCCCTTCCGCGCCGTTGAGGACGACTGTGAGCGGGACGACTGTGAGTCCGCGTGCGCGGACCAGGTCGGGCGGCAGGTAGGCGGTGGAGTCGGTGACGACCGCGACGGGCATGACCGGCACGCTAGCCGATGGCGCTGTGACGTGCCGGGGCCGGAGGTGTCAGACCGCGTCGGTGAGCGCCGGCTGGGTGATCAGGCCGACGTTGTGCGCGCGCAGGTGCCAGCCCCGGACGTCGTCGTGGCGCAGTTCGGTCCAGTGGCAGTTGGCCAGCGAGCCGAGGCTGCGCAGCACCGTGTGGTCCCAGCCGAGCAGGTGGCCGACGCCCTGCCGGGCGCCACCGCCGTGGGTGGTCACCACGACGGTGCCACCGACGGCCAGGTCGGCCGCGTCCTGGAACCCGGCGCCGAGCCGGGCGCCCAGGTCGCCCAGGGGCTCGATGCCGGCGCCGGGGTCGGGGTCACCGGCTCGCCAGCGGGCGTACTCGTCGGGGTAGCGCTCGGCCACCTCGGTGAGGGTGAGGCCCTGCCAGGTGCCGAAGTGCCGTTCGCGCAGCCGGGCGTCGGAGCGTACCGGCAGCCCGGTCAGCGCCGCGAGCGCGGCGGCGGTGTCGGCGGCCCGGCGCAGGTCGCTGGCGACGATCGCGTCCGGGCGCAGCGCGGCCAGCACCGGCGCGGCGGCGCGGGCCTGCTCCCGGCCGAGGTCGTTGAGCGGCACGTCGGTCTGGCCCTGGACCCGGCTCGCGGCGTTCCAGTCGGTGTTGCCGTGCCGCCAGACGATCAGGCGGGTCATTCGGCGGTGGCGGTGCCGGCGGCCGAGTCGGCCAGGTCGCGATCGGTGAACGGGATCTGCGGGCAGTCCTTCCAGAGCCGGTCGAGCGCGTAGAACTCGCGCTCCTCGGTGTGCTGGACGTGGACCACGATGTCGACGTAGTCGAGCAGCACCCAGCGGCCGCCCCGCTCGCCCTCGCGGCGCACCGGCTTGGCCTTCTCCGGCAGCTCCAGCAGGCGCTCCTCGATGGCGTCGACGATGGCGAGCACCTGACGCTCGTTCGGAGCGGCGGCCAGCAGGAACGCGTCGGTGATCGCGAGCTGGTCGCCCACGTCGATGATGACGATGTCCTGTGCCTTCTTGTCGGCCGCGGCCTGGGCGGCGGCCATCGCCAGCTCGTGCGCGCGTTCGGAAACTGTCACCGTTCTCCTTCGATCAACCGTGCGACCCTCCAAGCCTCTCACACCCGGCGGTGTGCCGACTTGTCAGTTCTGGTCGATTTCAGGCATGAACCGGGACGTACGGGGGCGAATCACCGCTGGTAGAGGCGCCGTTTCGCGATGTACTGCACCACACCGTCGGGCACCAGGTACCACACCGGCTCCCCGCGGGCGACGCGCGCGCGGCAGTCGGTCGAGGAGATGGCCATCGCGGGCACCTGCACCAGGCTCACCGAGTCGGCCGGCAGGTGCTTGTCGGTGAGTTCGAAACCGGGCCGGGTCACGCCGATGAAGTGGGCCAGTTCGAGCGCCTCGTCCAGGTCCTTCCAGGAGAGGATGCGCTCCAGGGCGTCCGCGCCGGTGATGAAGAACAGCTGCGCCTTCGGGCCGTACTCGGCGCGCAGGTCGCGCAGCGTGTCGACGGTGTAGGTGGGACCGCCCCGGTCGATGTCGACCCGGCTCACCTGGAAACGCGGGTTGGAGGCGGTGGCGATCACCGTCATGAGGTAGCGGTCCTCGGCCGGGGTGACCGCTTCCTCCGCCTTCTGCCATGGTTGCCCGGTCGGCACGAACACGACCTCGTCCAGACCGAACCGGTCGGCCACCTCGCTCGCCGCCACCAGGTGCCCGTGGTGGATCGGGTCGAACGTGCCGCCCATGATGCCGACCCGCCGGATGTCTTCCTCCACCCAGCGATCGTAGGCCGCGCCCCGCACGGGCCCGGGCGGGGTCGGCCACGCCGGGCGGATGAGCCCGCCCGGCGTGGCTCCGGTCAGGCCGACGCGGCGGCCACCGCCGTCCGGGCCACGAGCGCCCGGCGCATGTCGTCGTCCAGGTCGGTCACCCACCGCCGCAGGCCGGGCGTCAGGTCGTCGCGGGCCAGCAGCGCCGCGGCCGTCTCCCGGGTGGTCTGCGCCACGGCGTAGCGGGGGTACGCGGCGACGGTGACCGCGTCGGCCACCCACGCGGTACGCAGACGCGCCGCCGCCGGCATGTCGGCGAAGTAGCGCTCCACGTAGCCGGCGGTCAGCTCGGCCTGCTCGGGCTGCCAGAAGCCCTCTGCGGTCGCCTCGACCAGGCGGTTGGACAGCTCGGTGCTGCGGGTGACGATCTCCCAGGCGGCGCGCTTCGCGTCGGCGTCGGGCAGCGCGGCCCGGCACGCGGCGGCCTGCTCGGCGCCGGTGGCGCTGCGGTCGGCGTCGGCCTCGGCGTCGATCTCCGGCGTCCCGGCCGCGCCGAGCACCACGAGCCGGCGCAGCACCGCCCAGCGCAGGTCGGCGTCGATCGCCAGCCCCGGCGGAACGCCCTCCCCGGCCAGCCAGCCGGTCAGCATCGCGGTGTCGGTGGTGGCGCCGATCAGACCGCGCGCGGCGGCGAGCTGCAACGAGCCGCCCCCGGGTGCCGAGTCGAGCAGCGCCGCGCAGGCGTTCGCCACCCGCAGCAGCGCCGCGTCACGGGCGAGCGGATCGAGGTAGCGGTCGATCAGCCGGCGGCTGAGCAGCAGCACGTCCTCGACGATCGTCACCTCGGTCTCGGCCGGAAGCGCCGCCCCGATCAGCTCGGCGAGCGCGCCGGCCGGCCGTTCCCCGTCGGTGACCGCGTCCAGCGTCTCGGTCCAGAGCAGCGCCCGGGCCAGCGAATCGTCGATCGCGGGAAGCAGCAGCGGCACCGCGTCCGCCGAGGCCGGATCGAGCCGGATCTTCGCGAACGTCAGGTCACCGGCGTTCGGCAGCACGAGCCCGGTGGCGGGCCGCCCGACCAGCTCGGGCAGGGGCGTACGGCCGCCGTCGGCGTCCGGGTCGAGGTCGGCCTCGAACCGGTACGCCGGGCCGTCCGCGGTGTGCTGGGCCACGCCGATGCGGTGCGGCCGCAGCACCGGGTGGCTCGCCGGGGCGGTCTGCACGATCGCCACGTCGGTCCACCGGCCGTCGGCGTCCACGGCGGTGTCGACCCGCAGCGTGTTCACCTGGGCACGGCGCAGCCAGCGTTCCGCCCAGCCGTCCAGGTCGCGACCGCTCGCCGCGCCCAGAGCGGCCAGCAGGTCGGCGAGCGTCGCGTTGCCGAACCGGTGCGCGGCGAAGTGCGCGTTCAGCCCGGCCAGGAACGCCTCGTCGCCGAGCCAGGCGACGAGCTGGCGCAGCACGCTGGCGCCCTTGGCGTACGAGATGCCGTCGAAGTTCAGCAGCGCCTGCGCGGCGTCGGCGACCTCCTCCGGTGCCACCGGATGGGTGGAGGGGCGCTGGTCGGCGGTGTAGCCCCACGCCTTGCGACGGCTCGCGAACGTGGTCCACGCCCGGTCGAACCGGGTCGCCTCGGCGGTGACCCGGGTGCCGAGGTATTCGGCGAAGGACTCGTTGAGCCAGAGGTCGTCCCACCAGCTCATGGTGACCAGGTCACCGAACCACATGTGCGCCATCTCGTGGGCGATGGTGGTGGCGCGCAGCTCCCGCTGGGTGTCGGTGACAGCGGAGCGGAAGACGTAGTCGTCGCGGATCGTGACCAGGCCCGGGTTCTCCATCGCGCCGGCGTTGAACTCGGGCACGAACGCCTGGTCGTACTTGCCGAACGGGTAGCGCTCGGCGAAGAGCTGGTGGAAGCGGTCGAGGCACTGCCGGGTGACGGTGAAGATCTCTTCGGCGTCGGCGTCCAGGTGGGCGGCGAGCGAACGCCGGCAGTAGAGGCCGAGCGGGATGCCGTCGTGCTCGGCGCGCAGCACGTGCCAGGGGCCGGCGATCAGCGAGACGAAGTACGTGGCCAGCGGCTCGGTGGGGGCGAACTCCCAGCGCCCGGGTGCGGGCCGGTCGGCGAGTGGCCCGTTGGCGGCGACAGTCCACTCCGGCGGCGCGGTGACGGTCAGCGTCACCGGTGCCTTCAGGTCGGGCTGGTCGAACGCGGCGAAGATGCGCGGCCCGTCGTCCAGGAAGGACATCGCGTAGAGGTACGTCTCGCCGTCGGCCGGGTCGACGAAGCGGTGCAGGCCTTCGCCGGTGTTGGAGTAGGCCATCTCGGCCTCGACGGTGAGCGTGTTGGTCGCGGCCAGGCCGGTCAGCGGGAGCCGGTCGCCGGCCAGCAGGGCCGGGTCGAGGTCGCGGTCGTTGAGGCGGGCGGCGAGGAGTCGGCGCGGCTTGACGTCGACGAAGGTCTCGGCGCCGGGGGTGGCCCGGAACCGGATGGTGACGGCGGAGCGGAACCGCTCGGCGTCGCCGGTCAGGTCGAGGTCCACATCGTAGGACTCGACAGCGATCGACGCGCGGCGCGCGGTCGCCTCTGCACGGGTGAGGCTCGGCATCCGCTTATCCTGCCCGATGAGGTCCGCTCGGGCCTTCTCGTTACGCATGGCGATGGAGGAGCAGCGATGGGTCAGCACCCCAAGGGCGATTTCGACCTCTCCCGGGCGGTTTGGCAGCGGGCAGAGGGCGACACCTCCGAGGGAGCGGTCGAAGTGGCATTCGTCGACGACCTGATCGGCATGCGCAACTCCGCCGAGCCGGACGGGCCGGTGCTGGTCTTCACGCAGGCCGAGTGGGACGCGTTCGTCGCGGGCGCCCAGGACGGCGAGTTCGACCTGGACTGAGCGCGCCTCAGTCACCGTCGCCCCAGCCGAGGCCGCCCGGACCGGGCGCGTGGTGGAAGCCGGGGTGACCGGCCACGTCGGCGCAGCGCTCGCCGTCGGGCCCGACGGCGTCGCAGAACAGCCGCTCGGCGCGGTGCCAGGCGTCCGCCGGGGACAGCGCCGCCGCCCCGAGCGCCAGCTCCGGGCGGAGCAGGCCGAGCGCTTCGGCGTACGCCACGGCGTGCTCCCGCGCGACGGCGGGATCGGCGGCGGCGAAGCCCAGGTGCACGGTGAAGTGGCGCGGCGGGCGGGGTGCGGAGCGCCGGAGCGCCCCGATCAGCGGCCCGTCGCGGCCGTCGCCGCGCAGCCGGGCCGACGCCTCGAAGTGCCGTCGTGCCGCCCTGTCGTCACGCATCCGTGCCCTCCCCCGTCGCCGGTGACGCCCGCCGGACGTCGCGCCGGCGGGTGGCGGACCGGTCGCCGCCGGCCCGCGAACCCGAGCCAACCAGCTTTTCCGCGCCCGGGGAGGGGCCAGCACCCGCCCTCGTGGCCGGCCCCTCCCCCGAAGGGCCGGAGCTGCTGGAATGGAGGGTTCGGCCGCGTCGGCCCGGGTAGGTAGGCAGGGTCGCCGAACCGCGTCAGGAGCAGCCCAGATGAGCACCATGCCGAGCGACCGGAGCCCGGACAGCACGATTGCGTTCCTGCGGGAGGGCTACCGCTTCGTCGGCGACCGCTGCGACCGCCTCGGCACCGACGTCTTCCAGACCCGGCTGCTGCTGGAGCCGACGATCTGCCTGCGCGGCCGGGAGGCCGCCGAGCTGTTCTACGACGAGGAGCGGTTCGTCCGGCGCGGCGCCATGCCGATGCGCGGGCAGCGCACGCTCACCGGCGTCGGCGGCGTGCAGGGCCTCGACGGGCAGGCCCACCTGGTCCGCAAGGCGATGTTCATGTCGATCATGACGCCGGCCGCGATCCGCCGCCTCGGGGAGACCTTCGACGAGCAGTGGCGGGCCCGGATCCCCGACTGGGCCGAGGGCGGCCCGGTGGTGCTCTACGACGAGGTGGGAAAGATCCTGACCCGTACGGTCTGGGCCTGGGCCGGCGTGCCGCTGGCCGAGGCCGACGTGCCGCGCCGCACCGCCGAGATGCACGCGATGATCGAGGCGCCGGCCGCGCTGGGCCCCCGGCACTGGCGCGGACGGCTCGGCCGCCGGCACGCGCAACGCTGGGCCGGCGAGCTGATCGAGCGGGTACGCGCGGGCGCGGTGCCCGCCCCGGAGGGCAGCGCGCTGGCGGTCGTGGCCGGGCACCGGGACGAACGGGGCCTGCCGCTGCCGCGCCGGATCGCCGCCGTTGAGCTGCTGAACGTGCTGCGCCCCACCGTCGCCGTGGACCGGTACGTGGTCTTCGCCGCGCTGGCGCTGCACGACCACCCGCACTGGCGGGACCGGCTACCCGGCGACGACGCCGCGACCGAGCAGTTCGTGCAGGAGGTACGCCGCTACTACCCGTTCTTCCCGGTCGCCGCGGCCCGGGTCCGCCGCTCGTTCCAGTGGCGCGGGTACTCGTTCCCGCAGGGCCGGCGCGTGCTGCTCGACCTGTACGGCACGAACCACCACCCCGACGTGTGGCCGGAGCCGGAACGGTTCCGCCCGGAGCGCTTCGCCGGGTGGCGCGACGACCCGTTCGGCCTGGTCCCGCAGGGCGGCGGCGACCACTACACCGGCCACCGCTGCGCCGGTGAGTGGATCACGATCGAGCTGATGAAGCGGGCGGTGACGAACCTGACCGGCGCGATGACCTACCGCGTACCGCCGCAGGACCTGGCGCTCGACCTCGGCGCCATGCCGGCGTTGCCGCCCGGCGGGCTGGTGCTCGACGGGGTGCGCCCGGCCGAGGGGGTACGCCGGGCCGTCTGATCAGGACGCGACCACGAGCGCCTGCGGCGCGGCCTGCTTCATCCGGGTCCGCAGCCACTTGAGCTGGATCGCGGTCTCCTGCTCGCACGAGCGCACCACGGCGAGCAGCTCGGTGTCCCGGGCGCCGTACGCCGCCTGGCCCACCACGGTCCAGCAGATGTCGCACTCGGCGGCCATCAGGTAGAGGTCCTGGAGGTCGCGCAGCAGCCCGATCGGCCCGGTACGGGTGCCGGAGAACAGCTCGGAGTGCAGCCGGTCCGGCTCGGCCGGCGCGTCCTCGGCGTACCGGCGGGCGAACGGGGCGAGCGCCGCCGCGTGCGCGTGACACCGTTCGGCCAGCCGCTCACAGGTGTGGAAGACGTCCGGCTCGTCCCGGTGCGCGGCGCCGACCTCGGTGAACGCGTCGCCGAGGCGGTCCTGTGCCCGGTGCAGCAACCCCAGGTAGTGCGCGAGCTGCATGTCACTCCTCCCTCGACGACGCCTCGGCGGCGGGACCGCCGACGGTGGCCGGGATGCCGGATCCGGCGGGTGGCGCGGCCGCGCCGACGGTGGGCGCGGGCGCCGGCCGCCCGTCGGAGCCGGCCTCCTTGACCACGCGGACCGCTGCGACCTTGAAGATCGGCTGCTTGGAGACCGCGTCCCACGCGGTGACAGTCAGCTCGTTGGCCGCCCGGTCGTGCCGCCCCTCGCCGGGCGCGGCGCCGTCGCCGGTGTCCCAGTAGCCGTAGTGGAACGGCAGGAACACCACGCCGGGGCGGACCCCGCAGAGCCGGGCGCGGGCACGGACCACGCCGCGCGGCGACTCGATCCGGCACAGGTCGCCCTCGCCGACGCCGAGCCGCTCCGCGTCGGACGGGTTCAGCTCCAGCCACGACTCCGGCGCGGCGTGGTCGAGCTGGGTGGACCGGCCGGTCTTGGTACGGGTGTGGAACTGGTAGACGGTCCGGCCGGTGGTGAGCAGCAGCGGATAGTCGTCGCTGGGCACCTCCGGCGACGACTGGTACGGCGCGGCGTGCAGGAACGCCCGGCCGCGCGGCTCCTTCGCCCGGTACTCGTCGGCCAGCAGTTCCGCGCCGGTCGTCAGGTCGTGGCCGTACGTCTCGCAGTCGTCCGGGTCGGTGTGGAAGACGCCGTCGGTGTAGAGACGTTCGGTGCCGTCCGGGTGCGCCTCGTCGCACGGCCACTGGATGCCGCCGCCGCGCAGCCGCTCGTACGTGATGCCCGTGTAGTCGCAGGGCCGGCCCCGGCTGCACTCCTTCCACGCCTCGAACACCTCCTCCGGCCCGGTCCACCGGATCAGCGGGTTGCCGTCGCGGTCCCGGAAGTCCATCCGGCGCGCGTAGTCGAGGAAGATGTCCAGGTCGGCGCGCGCCTCGCCGGGCGGCTCGACGGCCTTCTCGGAGATGTGCACGGTGCGGTCCACGCTGGTGAACGTGCCGGTCTTCTCGCCCCAGGTGGCGGCCGGCAGCACCACGTCGGCCAGCTCGGCGGTCTCGGTGCGGAAGATGTCCTGCACCACCACGAAAAGGTCCGGCTTGCTCAGGATGCGGCGGATCCGGGCCAGGTCGGGCAGGGACACCGCCGGGTTGGTGGCGGAGATCCAGAGCAGCTTGATCGAGCCCTGCTCGGCGTACCGGAAGATCTGCATGGCGTGTGTCGGCGGCGACCAGTGCGGGATGGTGTCCACGTCGACGTTCCAGAGCCGGGCCAGCTCGGCGATGTGCGCCGGGTTCTCCCAGTTGCGCAGGCCCGGCAGGTCTCCGTCGGCGCCGGTCTCCCGGGTGTTCTGCGCGGTGGGCTGGCCGTTCATCTGGTAGATCCCGGCGCCGGGGCGGCCCAGCATGCCCCGGATCAGGTGCAGGTTGTTCACCTGGCAGGCCGCCGCGGTGGCCTGGTTGGACTGGTAGAAGCCCTGCAGCACGGTGGACACCAGCCGCTCGGACTCCCCGAGCAGCTCGGCGGCCCGCTCGATGTCGGCGGGCCGCAGGTCGCAGAGTTCGGCGACCTTCGCGACCGGGTAGTCCTCGACCACCCGGCACAGCTCGTCGAAGCCGAGCGTGTGCGCGCCGACGTACGCCTCGTCGTACCGGCCGCGGTGGATCAGCTCGCGGAGCAGGCCGTTGAGCAGCGCCACGTTCGTGCCGTTGCGCGGGGCCAGGTGCACGTCGGCCTCCCGGGCCACCGGCGTGGCGCGCGGGTCGACCGCGAGCACCGCCGGCGGGTTCGGCCCGCGCCGCCGGTCCAGCATCCGCATCCAGAGCACGGTCTGGGTCTCCGCGACGTTGTGTCCCCAGAGCGCGATGGCGTCGCAGTGGTCCACGTCGGTGTACGAGCCGGGCTGTCCGTCGGCGCCGAAGGACGCCTTCAGCGCCGCCGCGGCGGTCGCCGTGCACAGCCGGGTGTTGCCGTCCATGTGCGGCGTGCCGAGCCCGGCCTTGCCGATCACGCCGAGTGCGTAGTACTCCTCCAGGAACAGCTGGCCGCTGGTGTAGAAGCCGAAGTGCCCCCAGCCGCCCGGCCCCTCCCACAGCTCCTTCGACCGGGCCACGACGCGCCCCATCGCGGTGTCCCAGGCCGTCTCGACCAGCCGGTCGCCCTCACGGACCAGCGGCCGGCGCAGCCGGTCCGGGCTGTGGTTGGCCTGCCAGCCGTACAGGTCCTTCGGGTCGACCCGGCCGTGGTTGACCCGGTCCCCGGCGCGCCCGCGTACGCCGACGATCCGGTCGTCGACCACCGCGATGTCGAGCGCGTCGCCGTTGGAGTGCAGGATCGAGGCGCTCGGCACCCAGCGCTGCACGTCCGCCTCGGTGTGCCCGTCGGCGAGGAACGTGTCGACCCGCACCGGCCAGCGCTCCCCCGGCCCGTACGGCGTACGCGGCCCCCACGGGTCGGCTATCCGGTCCACCATCGCTCACTCCATCCCCCGCCGACGGGCGGGCGGTCAGGCGGCCTGCGGGTGCAGCACCGTACGCAGGCAGCCGTCCTCCTTCTTCTCGAAGATCTCGTAGCCCCGGGCGCCCTGCTCCAGCGACATCGGGTGGGTGGCCAGGTAGCCCGGGTCGATCTCGCCGGCCGCGACCCGGTCCAGCAGCATCGGGATGTAGCGCTGGGCGTGCATCTGCCCCATCCGCAGCACCAGGGCCTTGTTCATGGCCGCGCCGAGCGGGAACTTGTCCACCAGGCCGCCGTACACGCCGACGATGCTCACCGTGCCGCCCTTGCGAGCCGCCATGATCGCCTGCCGGACCGAGGTGGGGCGGTCGGTCTGCGCGCGTACCGTCTGCTTGGCCTTGTCGTACGCGTACGCCGGGCCGACGTCGTGCGACTCCATGCCGACGGCCTCGATGCAGGCGTCCGGGCCGCGCCCGGCGGTCATCTCGCGCAGCGCCTCCAGCACGTCGGTCTCGGCGTAGTTGATCGTCTCCACGCCGAGACGCTGCGAAGCGGTGGCGAGCCGCTCCGGCAGCCGGTCGATGACCACGACCCGCTCGGCGCCGAGGATCTGCGCGGACCGGGCCGCCATCTGGCCGACACCGCCGGCGCCCCAGACCGCCACCACCTCGCCGCCCTTGAGGTCGCAGAAGTCGGCGGCCATCCAGCCGGTCGGCATGGCGTCGGAGGCGAACACGACCGAGTCGTCCGGCACCCCGTCCGGCACGGTGAACGCGCCGACGTCGCCGAACGGCACCCGGATGTACTCGGCGTGGCTGCCCGAGTAGCCGCCGGCCGCGTGCGAGTAGCCGAGGATGCCCGCGGGCGAGTGGCCCCACAACTTCTCGGTGAAGACCGGCTGCGGGTTGGAGTTGTCGCACAGCGAGAACTGCTCGGTGCGGCAGTACCAGCACGAGCCGCAGGCCACCACCGACCCGACCACCACCCGGTCACCGACTGAGATGCGCCGCACGTCCGGGCCGGTCTCGACCACCTCGCCCATGAACTCGTGGCCGAGGATGTCACCCTCGCGCATCGCCGGCAGGTAGCCGTTGATCAGGTGCAGGTCGGAGCCGCAGACGCTGCTCGCGCGGACCTTGACGATGATGTCACCGCCGGACCTGATGGTCGGCTCCGGCACGTCCCGCACGGCCAGTTTGCCGACGCCCTCCCAGCACAACGCCCTCACGGTCGTCCTCCCGCCATCAGCTTCTCGCGTACCTTGTCCGTCGCCCGTTCCTGCCGCGGACTGCGCCCGGACGGATCGTGCCGGGTGTCGAGCACCTGCCCGGTCTCGATCAGCGACTTGATCCGGCGCAGCGTGGTGCGCAGCCCCAGGTCCGGGTCGCTGCCGCCGACGAGGCCGACCGCCCGCCGGATCGGACCGGAGCGCCACCGCAGCTCGGCCCGGATCTCGGTGCCCCGGTCCTGCGGGGCGGCGGCCAGCTCGATCCGGCCGCGCTGGGCCACCGGCCCGTCGGTGACCCGCCAGCTCAACCGGCCCGGGCCGTCGACGGTGATCTCGGCCCGCCACTCGGTGCCGCCGCCGGCCGGGTCGGCCGCCACGCAGCGCCACCGGTTCGCGTCGAGCTGCTCCAGCGTCGCCCACTCGGCCAGGCCCCGGTCGAGCCGTTCCCGGTCGGTCCAGAAGCCGATGACCTCGTCCACCGGCCGGTTCACGGTGATCCCGCGGCGCACCACGTACCAGCCGTCCTCCCGGTCGGGCTGGTGCCGGTGCCGCCGCCGGGCCACCGTCCGGGTGACCCCGAGCGCGGTCACCGCGGCGGCGCCGGCCAGCGCCCATCTCGTCGCGTTGCTGGGCATCACGTCTCCTCCCGACTCGGACCGTCCGTATCCGGGTGCGCTACCCGGCGCAGCGCGCCCGAAACGGTTTCAGCAGCCGCATTCCGGGCAAGTCGCGTCACCCGACCCGAAGGAGGCGACGTGACCCGACCGACCGCCGCGCAGCCGCGCGACGAGGGCGCCGCGTCCGCGCCGGTCCGGCTGCCGATGGCGTACGTCCTGCCGTTGCGCGCCCACGACGACAGCGGCCTGGACGAGCTGACCGGGTACCTGCGCGAGCTGAGCCGCTGGGTCGACGTGGTGGTGGTCGACGGATCGGCGCCGGAGCTGTTCGCCCGGCACGCCGCCGCCTGGCACGCTCTGGTGCGGCACGTACCGCCGGATCCGGCGCTGCGCGGGCGCAACGGCAAGGTGCTCGGCGTGCTCACCGGCGTAGCGCTGGCCCGGCACGAGCACGTGGTGATCGCCGACGACGACGTCCGGTACGACCGGGCGGCCCTGTGCGCCGTGCACCAGATGCTGGACGGGGTGGACCTGGTCCGGCCGCAGAACCACTTCGACCCGCTGCCCTGGCACGCCTGGTGGGACACCGGCCGGACGCTGCTGGCCCGCGTGTTCGGCGGCGACTGGCCGGGCACGCTCGCGGTGCGGCGGAGCACGTTCCTGGCCATGGGCGGCTACGACCCCGACGTGCTCTTCGAGAACCTGGAGCTGGTCCGGACCGTGCGCGCGTACGGCGGCAGCACCGCCACCCCGGCGTGGCTGTACGTGCGGCGGCTGCCGCCGACCGCCGCGCACTTCCTCGGGCAGCGCGTCCGCCAGGCGTACGACGAGACGGCCCGGCCGGTGTGGCTGCTGGCCGCGCTGGCGGTGCTGCCGGCGACGGCGGTCGCGCTCGCCACCCGCCGGCCCGGGCTGCTGCTGCGCGCCGGACTGGCGACCGTGGCAGTGGCGGAGCTGGGCCGGCGACGGGCCGGCGGCACCCGGGTCTTCCCGGCGCACACGAGCCTGGCCGCGCCCGCCTGGGTGCTGGAACGCGGCCTGTGCGCCTGGCTGGCGGTGGGCCGGCGGCTGCGCGGCGGGGTGCCCTACGCGGGCGTCCGGTTGCGGACGGCGGCCAACCCCACCCGCCTCCTGCGCCGACGGACGGCACGGCGCCGCCCCGACGATCTGGTGCTGTGGGTGGAGACCGGCGCGCTGCCCCCACCGTTGCACGCCGAGCGGGCGGCACGCTGAACGGTCACCGGCACGGAAAGGGCCCCTCCGATCGTCGATCGGACGGGCCCTTTCCGGACGCGGGAGCGGACCGTCAGGACCGCACCTCGTCGCGGGCGTGCTCGGCGCTGTGCCGGACGTCCTGGGCGGCGGCGCGGCCGTCGTCCTTGACCGTGTGCGCGGCGTCCTGCGCGGTGGCCTTCACCGACTCGGCGGCGTGCTGCGCCGGCTCGCGCAGCTCCTCCTTCAGCTCGGTGGCGACCTCGCCCAGCTTCTCCTTGACGACGCCGCCGTGCTCGGCGGCCTTCTCCTTGACCTGCGCGGCGACCTGCTGCTCGCGGCGGGTGGCCGGGATCAGCGAGGAGACCAGCATGCCGACGCCGAAGGCGATCACGCCGGCGGCGATCGGGTTGCCCTCGGACTTCTGCCGCACCACCTGCGGCGCCCGGTGGGCGGCGTCGCTCACCGTGGCGGCGGCGGACTGCGCCTTGTCGCCCACCGTGGAGGCCATCGAGGAGGCGTGGTCGCCCACCGAGTGGGCGGCGTGGCCGGTGCTGTGGCCGAGGTCCGATGCGGTTCCCATCACCTTGTCCTTCACGTTCGTCAGCGCGCTGCGCACGCGCTGCTTGCGGTCGTCGACGATGCGGCTCGGGCTGACCTTGTACGCCAGGGCGTCCACGTCCGAGCTGAGGTTGTTGCGGGTGGCTTCGATCTCGCGGCGGATCTGCTCGGGATCGGTGCTCATCGGGTGACTCCCTCCGGGTGCGGCTTGAGCGCGTCGGGGATGCGCTGCACGCTGTCGTTGGTCTGCTTCAGGCCGCGGATCCGCTCGGCGTTCTTCTTGCCCATCGAGTACAGGACCGCGGCGACCGCGGCCCAGATGACGGCCACGATCAGCGCGGCCAGCCCGGAGTCCATGACGTTGTCGAGGAACTGCCAGATCGCGATCGAGACGAAGAGCGCCACCATGTAGCCGCCGAAACCGGCGCCGCCGAACAGGCCGGCGGCCTTGCCCGCCTTCTTGCCCTCCTGGCGGATCTCGGCCTTGGCCAGCTCGACCTCCTGGCGCATCAGCGTCGACAGGTCCGTGGTGACCTGACGCATCAGGTCGCCGATCGAGCTGCTGCGCACCTCGTCGGCGTGGGGCGGGGCGCCCGCCGCCTGATAGCCGGGGTCCTGCGTGGGTACGGTCATGCCGTCGCCTCCCTTCTGCCGGTGCGGCCGGTCACGGGCGGGGAGCGCCGGTCGACGGGACACCCGGCAGCGGGTCGGTGCGCTCCGGCGGCGGCAGCGGCTGGCCGGTGCCACCGGCCGGGTCGGCCCAGGTGTTCGGGGCGCCGCCGGTCGGGTAGGTCGCACCCGGCGCGGAGTAGCCCGGGTCCGGCTCGGCGTAGCTGCCCGGCGTCGGGTCGAGGTAGCCGCCCGGCGGCACCTGGTCCGGCACCTCGCGCGCGGTCGGGATGACGGCGGTGCGGTCCGGGTCGTACGCCGGCCGCGCCGTGCTGTCGTCGCCGAGCGCGGTGATGTTGCGGGTGAGCCGCCCGGCGACCACGCCCAGCAGCGCCGCGCCGACGAGGAACGTGCCCGGGTTGCGGCGGGCGTAGCTCTTCACCTCGTTGAGCAGGTCGCCCGGCTCGCGCTGCTCCAGCCAGCCGGCCACGCCCTGCACGCGCTCGGCCGCCTGGTGGGCCAGCTCGGTCACCGGCCCGGAGCCGCCGCCCTGCTGCGCCATGGTGCGCATCTCGTCGGCCAGCGACCGCAGTCCGCTGGCGGCGCGCTGCTGCTGCTGACCGGCCTGCGCGGTGACCTGACCGCGGGCCTCGCCGTAGAGGTCGCGGGCCTGCCGCTTGGCCTCGCCCACCACCTCCCGGCCCTGCTCCTTGGCGGTCTGCGCGACCGCGCCGCCCGCGCTTGCGGCGTCGGAGCCGACCTGGCGGGCCTGGTCACGCACGCCGCCACCGTTCGTCGACTGGTACGTGGCCGAACTGGGAGAAAGATCCTGAGTCATGGTGTCCCTTCCGCTCGTGTGTTCCCAGCGGGTGTCTTCGGGGGGTACGCGGATTGTTTCCGCGTGACAATCGCCCTACCCCAGGTCGACGGGTCCATGCCTGATTCGTGAATTCTCTGCGGGAGCGCCCCACCCCGGTCAGACAATGAGGTGCCTGCCCACCCGGGCGGCGGCGAGTCCCACGGGGGTGACAGGGATGGCACGTGACCTGCGCGAACACGCGTCCGCCCGGCCTGCGGTGCAGAAGGTCGCGCTCGCGGCGGCAGCCCTCTTCGCGCTGATCGGCGTGCTCGGTTTCGTGCCCGGCATCACCACCCACTACGGCGACATGACGTTCGCCGGGCACCACTCCGAGGCGAAACTGCTCGGGGTGTTCCAGGTGTCGGTGCTGCACAACCTGCTGCACCTGTCGTTCGGGCTGGTCGGTCTGCTGATGGCCCGGCGGCTGGGCGGCGCGCGGGTGTTCCTCGCCGGTGGCGGCGCGCTCTACCTGGTGCTGTGGCTGTACGGCTTCGCCATCGACCGGGACACCGCGGTGAACTTCGTGCCGGTGAACGACGCCGACAACTGGCTGCACCTGGCCCTCGGCTTCGGCATGCTCGCCGCCGGCCTGCTGCTCAACAACAACCTCGGCACCGGCAGCCGGGTGGAGGCACCCTTCGACCGCCCCTGACCAGGCGCGACACGCCGAGCGGGCGTTTGCCCCGGCCCGGCGCCGGGCAGGAGGGCAACCGCGAGCGGGTCGAGGAGGTCCGGCGATGCCACGGTGGTTGCGCGACAACATGCTCTCGATAGCCATGCTCGGCGCGTTCCTGGTCTTCCTGCTGCTGCAGAGCGTCTTCGGCTGGCAGGTGCACAACGAGGAGCTGAGCCAGTACGGCGCCGAGCCGCTGAGCTGGTGGGCCTATCTCGGCACCGGGCACTTCGCCGAGGCGGTGTTCGAGAACTGGGAGTCGGAGTTCCTCCAGATGGGCGGCTACGTGCTGCTCACCGCGTACCTGGTGCAGAAGGGCTCGGCCGAGTCGAAGCCGGAGGACCAGACGGACCGGCCGGAGGACAACCGCGACCACGCCCGCCCCGATTCGCCGTGGCCGGTACGCGTCGGCGGGCTGCCGCTCGTGGTCTACCGCAACAGCCTGGCCATCGCGCTTCTGATGATCTTCGGGGGTGCGTTCCTGGGGCACCTGTTCGGCGGCGTGGCCGCCTACAACCAGGAGCAGGCTCTGGAGAGCGGCGCCGCCCCGATCAGCGCGTGGCAGTTCCTCGGCACCAGCGACTTCTGGTTCCAGTCCATGCAGAACTGGCAGAGCGAGTTCCTCGCCGTGGGCGTGCTGATCCTGCTCAGCATCGTGCTGCGCCAGCACGCCAGCCCGGAGTCCAAGCCGGTCACCGCGCCGCACGCGCAGACCAGCGCCTGAGCGCCCGGCCGCCGATCAGGCCGCGACCGGCAGCCGCTTGGCGAAGCAGACGCTGTACGGGTTGTCCACGTACTCGCCGTAGACGGGGATCGGCTCGTACCCGCTGGACCGGTAGAGCCCGATCGCGGCCGGCAGGTAGGTGCCGGTCTCCAGGCACACCGTGCGGTGCCCCTGCCGGAACGCCAGCTCCTCCAGCGCCACGAGCAACTGCCGGGCGATGCCCCGACCCCGGTACGCCGGCCGCACGTACATCCGCTTCAGCTCGCCGGTGTCCGCGTCGAGCGCCTGGAGCCCGCCGCAGCCGACCGCCCGGCCGCCGATCACGGCCGCCAGGTAGCGGATGTCGGTGTGCACGACAGTGACCTGCCCGTCCAGCCCGCCGTCCGCGTCACGCAGCTCACGCTGCTGGGCGACGACGAGCGCGGCGATCTCCGGATCGGTGGCGGGACGGGACTCGATCAACATGCCCGTACGCTAGATCGGCCGGATTTCGCGCAGGTTTCCCGCCACCGACCCGGAAACGGCTACTCGGCGTCCGCTTCCGCCGCGGGCGCGGCCTCGACCTCGTCCTCCGGCCGGACCCGGCGGGCCTTGCGGGCCGCCAGCCGGTCCGACGCCGACGGACGGTTCGACTTCTCCTCCAGCCGCACGTCGGTGCCCCGGTTGCCGGGCACGAAGTCGACGCCGGCGTAGAGCGTCGGCTGCCAGTCGAACTCCCGGTCGCCGATGCGCACCAGGTCACCGGCCTGCGCGCCGGCCTTGGCGAGCTTCTCCTCGACGCCGAGGCGGGCCAACCGGTCGGCCAGGTAGCCCACTGCCTCGTCGTTGTCGAAGTTGGTCTGCTTGACCCAGCGCTCCGGCCGGCTGCCGCGCACCGTGTACGAGCCGTCCGGTTCGGCCTCGATGGTGAAGCCGGCGTCGTCGACCGCCTTCGGGCGGATCACGATCCGGGTCGGCTCGGCCGGCGGGGCGGCGCGGCGGCCCTGGTCGACCAGCTCCGCCATCGCGTACGTCAGCTCGCGCAGACCCTCGCGGGTGGCGGTCGAGATGTCGAAGACGCGCAGGCCGCGGGCCTCCAGGTCGGGGCGGACGATGTCGGCCAGGTCCTTGCCGTCCGGCACGTCGACCTTGTTGAGCGCGACCAGCCGGGGCCGGTCGGTCAGGCCGCCGTACTGGGACAACTCCGACTCGATGGCGTCGATGTCGGCGAGCGGGTCGCGGCCGGGCTCCAGCGTCGCGGTGTCGATCACGTGCACCAGCACGGCGCAGCGCTCGACGTGGCGGAGGAACTCCAGGCCCAGGCCCTTTCCGCTGGCCGCACCCGGGATCAGGCCCGGCACGTCGGCGACGGTGAAGGTGTGGTTGTCCACCCGGACCACGCCCAGGTTCGGCACCAGCGTGGTGAACGGGTAGTCGGCGATCTTCGGCTTGGCCGCGGAGATCACCGAGATCAGCGACGACTTGCCGGCCGACGGGAAGCCGACCAGGCCCACGTCGGCGACGCTCTTGAGCTCCAGCACCACGTCGAGCCGGTCGCCGGGCTCACCCAGCTCCGCGAAGCCGGGCGCCTTGCGGCGGGCGTTGGCCAGCGAGGCGTTGCCGCGCCCGCCCCGGCCGCCCCGGGCCGCCTCGAACGTGGTGCCGACGCCGACCAGGTCGGCCAGCACCTCACCGTCGAGGCTCTGCACCACTGTGCCGTTCGGCACCTTGATGACCAGGTCACGGCCGTTGGCGCCGTCCCGGTTCGAGCCGGCGCCGCCCTTGCCGTTCTCGGCCTTCAGGTGCGGCCGGAAGTGGAAGTCGAGCAGCGTGGTGACCTGCGCGTCGACCACCAGGGACACGCTGCCGCCGTGGCCGCCGTTGCCGCCGTCCGGCCCGCCGAACGGCTTGAACTTCTCCCGGTGGATCGAGACACAGCCGTGCCCGCCGTCGCCGGCCTGCATGTGCAGGACGACCCGGTCAACGAACGTCGTCACGACGCCAATCCTTCCAGCGGGGTCCGCCCCGCGCGTGAAAAGGCGAAGCGGGCCGGGACTCAGAGGTCCGCGGCCCGCTTCGCCGGAAAACTACTGCTGCGGCACGATGCTGACGGTCTTGCGACCGCGCTTGGTGCCGAACTGCACCGAACCGGCGGCCAGCGCGAACAGCGTGTCGTCGCCGCCACGGCCGACCAGGTCACCGGGGTGGAACTTGGTGCCACGCTGACGGATGAGGATCTCACCCGCGCTGACGACCTGACCACCGAAGCGCTTCACGCCGAGTCGCTGGGCCGCGGAGTCACGGCCGTTACGCGAGCTGGACGCACCCTTTTTGTGAGCCATTGGAGGACGACCTACTTCCCGCTGGAGATGCCGGTCACCTTGACCTGGGTCAGCGGCTGGCGGTGACCCTGGCGCTTGTGGTAGCCGGTCTTGTTCTTGAACTTGTGGATCCGGATCTTCGGGCCCTTGGTGTGCGCGGCGATCTCGCCGGACACCGCGACCTTGGCGAGCTTCGCCGCGTCGGTCACCAGGTCGTCACCGTCGACGAGGAGCACCGCGGTGAGCTTCACCGCGTCGCCGGGGGCACCGGCGAGCTTCTCGACCTCGATCACGTCGCCCTCGGCGACCTTGTACTGCTTGCCGCCGGTCTTGACGATCGCGTACATCGGAGGCGGACTCCCTGTCGTTGAGGCTGCTGGCGTCTATTGCACCGTTGCCGGCTGTCACACCGTCGACGGTCGTTCCCACGGCGTCTCGCCGGGAGCCGTGACACCGGCGGCGCGGGCACGCGGGAACTCGGCACACCAAAGTGCGCCGCAGGCAAGCCTACGCCATACCCGGGCCGCCGCCCAAACCGGGCTGCCGGTCGGCGCCTCCCCGCCCGGCCCGGCGGGCACGACAGGGCCCCCGCCCCGCCTTCTCCCGGCGGATCGGGGGCCCTGTTCGCGCAGGTCAGCGCCGTAAGGCCTTACGGCCGGGTACGCCGCCGGGCGCCACCACGACGCGCCCGCCGACGCGGGGCGCCGCTGTCGTCGTCGCTGTCACCGTCACCGATCGCGTCCGGGTCGTCGGCGGCGGCCAGCCGGGCCGAGTCGCCCTCCTGGCTGTCCGCGACCGCCGGGGCGGCCGGCGTGCCCGTCTCGAACCGGGACAGGTCGTAGCCCTGGGTGTCGTAGTAGTCGTCGTCGTTCTCGACCACCTCGGCGACGGTCCGCTCCGGCGCGACCGGTGCGGCCGGCGGCTCGGCGGCGGCCTGCGCGGCCGGCTGCTCCGGCGCGGCCTCCACCGCGGGCTTCTCCGCGGCGGCCTTGCGGCCCCGGCGGCGGCCCTTCTCCTCGGCCGGCGCGGCGACCGCCGAGGCGACCGCCTTGACCTTCTCCCCCGCCCCGCCGCGCGGCTTCTCCGGCACCGGCTCGGTGTGGATGATCACGCCCCGGCCCTTGCAGCACTCGCAGGTCTCGCTGAACGCCTCCAGCAGGCCCGCGCCGATGCGCTTGCGGGTCATCTGCACCAGGCCGAGCGAGGTGATCTCGGTGACCTGGTGCTTCGTCCGGTCCCGGCCGAGGCACTCGGTGAGCCGGCGCAGCACCAGCTCCCGGTTCGACTCCAGCACCATGTCGATGAAGTCGATCACCACGATGCCGCCGAGGTCGCGCAGCCGGAGCTGGCGCACGATCTCCTCGGCCGCCTCCAGGTTGTTGCGGGTGACCGTCTCCTCCAGGTTGCCCCCGGAGCCGGTGTACTTGCCGGTGTTGACGTCGATGACCGTCATCGCCTCGGTGCGGTCGATCACCAGCGAGCCGCCCGAGGGGAGGAAGACCTTCCGGTCCAGCCCCTTGAGGATCTGCTCGTCGATCCGGTACTCGGCGAACACGTCCGCCACCCCGGCGTGCCGGCGCAGCCGCGCCACCAGGTCCGGGGACACGTGCGACAGGTACGACTCGACCTCGCCGTACGCGGACTCGCCCTCGATGACCAGCTCGCGGAAGTCCTCGTTGAAGAGATCCCGGACCACGCGGATGACCAGGTCCGGCTCCTCGTAGAGCAGCACCGGGGCGCCACCCTCGGTCGACTTGGCCTGGATGTCCTCCCACTGCGCCTGGAGCCGCTTGACGTCGCGCGCCAGCTCGTCCTCGCTGGCGCCCTCGGCCGCGGTCCGGACGATCACCCCGGCGCCGTCCGGCACCAGCTTCTTCAGCACGTCCCGCAGGCGCTTGCGCTCGGTGTCGGGCAGCTTGCGGCTGATCCCGGAGGCGTTACCGTTCGGCACGTAGACCAGGTGCCGGCCGGAGAGCGCGATGTGGCTGGTCAGCCGCGCGCCCTTGTGCCCGATCGGGTCCTTGGTCACCTGCACCAGCACCGAGTCGCCAGAGCGCAGCGCCTGCTCGATCGAGCGGGCCCGGCCCTCCAGGCCGGTGGCGTCCCAGTTGACCTCACCGGCGTACAGGACCGCGTTGCGCCCGCGCCCGATGTCGACGAAGGCCGCCTCCATGCTCGGCAGCACGTTCTGGACCTTGCCCAGGTAGACGTTGCCGGCCATGGTGCCGGACGAGTTCCGCGTGACGTAGTGCTCCACGAGCACGCCGTCCTCGAGCACGGCGATCTGGGTGCGGTCGCCGCGCTGGCGGACCACCATCACCCGGTCCACCGCCTCGCGACGGGCCAGGAACTCCGACTCGCTCAGGATCGGCGGCCGCGTACGCCGCTGCTCGCGGCCGTCCCGGCGGCGCTGCCGCTTGGCCTCCAGCCGGGTCGAACCGGAGACACCCTGCACCTCGTCGACCGGCTTGCGCGGCTCACGGATCTTGACGACGGTCGGCACGCCGTCCTCGGCGGCGGTGTCCGCCTCGCCGGCGCCCCGGCGGCGACGACGGCGACGGCGGCGGGTCATCCCCTCGCCCTCGGCCTCCTCGTCCTCCGCGGACTCCTCGGCCTCGCCCTCGGCGGTCTCGGCCGCGCCGGACTCGTCGATGTCCTCGTCGTCGGCGTCGTCCGCGCCGCCCTTGCCCCGGCCACGACCCCGGCGGCCCCGGCGGCGGCGACGCCGGCCCGCGGCCGTCTCGTCGTCCTCGTCCGCCTCGGCTGCCTCCTCGGCCTCGGCGGCCGGCTCCTCCTCGGCGACCTCCGGCTCGACCTCGGCCTCGACCGGCTCGACCTCACGGCGGCCGCGACGGCGGCGCCGGCCGGTCTCGACGGCTTCCTCGATCGGCTCCTCCGCCGCCGGGTACGTCACCTGGACGGCCGGTGCCTCGTCGGGCTGCGGCGCCATGAACAGGACGGTCGGCGCGGAGAGCGCGGCACGACGCCGGCGGCCGGTGGCCGGCGGCGTCTCGGCCGGCTCCTCGGCCGCGCGCGGCACTGCGGCGCCCGTCGACACCACGCCCGTCGCGTCCGCCGGGCCGCCGCTGCGGGCCAGGTTGACCTCTTCGGTACGCGCAGCCGAGGCGCTCGCGTCCGCAACGCTCTCGGCCTCGGCGTCCTCGACGTCCTCGCCGGTGGTCTCATCGATGCCGGCCGTGCCGCCGGTGACCGCCGCGCCGCCCGTGCTCACCTTGCCGCCGCGCGCGGCCTTGTTTTCGCTGGTGGCAGCCTTGTCTCCGGTAGCGGTCCGGTCGCCGGCGGTGGCCTGGTCGCCGGCGGCGGTCCGGTTGCCCCTGGCGGTGCGTCGGCCGGCGGTGCGCTCGCCGGTGGGGGCCTGCCCTGCAGTCTCCCCGGTGGCGGCTCCGCCCGTGACGGCTCCGCCCGTGGTGGTCTCGCCCGTGGTGGTCTCGCCGCCGTCGATGTCGGCGCGTCCCTCGGCGATCAGGTCGCCCCCGGGCGCGGAGACCGGCCCGTCGATCACCCCGTCCGCGGGGGCCTGCCCTGCGGCGGTCTCGTCCGGCGCGACCGTCTCGGCGGCCGGCGGCGTGGCCTTGCGGCGACGGGTCCGGGTCACCTTGACCGGCGGCACGACCTCCTCCGAGGCGGCCTCCACCCCGGCCGCGGCCACCGGCTCCTCGACCGCCTTCGCCGGCGTCGCCTTACGACGCCGCCGGGTGGTCTTCGGCGCGGTGTCCAACTCGCCGGCCACCGGCGCGAGCACCTCGGCCTGCGGCGACTCGCCGCTGCCGGTCACCGTCGTGGACGCCTCGACCGGCGCGTCGGTCTGCTCCGGCTGGTTCAGCGGAGCGGCCTTGCGGCGGCTGGCCCGCTTACGGGCCGGCGGCTTGGTCTCGGCGACACCTTCCGCGGTGGTGCCGCCTTCCACGGTGGCGCCAGCTTCCCCGGTGGCGACACCTTCCGCGGTGGCGCCGTCGGCGCTGCCGGAGGAGGCACCCTCCGTGCGGGCGGAGGCGGTTGTGTCAGCGCTGCCGGAGGCGGTGGCGGCACTGTCGGCGGTCGTCCCGGCCGGCTCTGCGCCGGTCCGTTCGCCGCCCTCGGGCTCGTTCTCGAGCATGGACGTTCTCCAGTTCTGGCCGCCCCGGGCGCGGGTGAGCGCTGCCACGCAGGGTTGCCGCAAAGGTGTTTCCGCCGGGCACGCAAACGCGCGACCGCCGAAGTCTGCCTGCCAGAGCGTTGACCGACGGTCAGCGCTCTCCGATGGTTGCCCCGTCGCGATCCGCGTCCAACGGATCGACGATCTCGCCCTGCGCGGTCAGCGTGCCCTGCGCCAGCCGGATCACCTTCGGGGTGACCGGCGGCTCCAAGGCGGCCACCGCGCGGAGGCCGGACAGGACGTCATCGGGCCGAACGGACGGGGTGACCTGCCGCACGACCAGTTCGAGTATCGCACACGGTACGGCCGCCGCCCCGGAAGGCGTCTCAGCCGGAGCCATGGCATCGATCGATACCACTGCCGCTCGGGCGTCGAACGTACGCCGCCCCTGCTTGGTCATCCGCTCGACCTGGATCTCCTCGGCGGCGGTGAAGGCGGCCACCGCCTCCGCGAGCACCTTCGGATCGACCTCGGGCAGCTCGATCCGCCAGTACGACGCCTCGATCCGGTCCGCCAGGCTGCCGCCGGCGGCCTCCACCGCCTCGAGCACGTCGAGCCCGGGCGAGAGCGCGGCGTCGAGCGACTCACGCAGCCGCCCCGGGTCGACCGGCTCACGGAGCCCGATCTCCAGGTACTCGGCCTCGCTCGCCACACCCGTCGGCGCGGCCGAGGCGTACGAGATCTTCGGGTGCGGAGTGAACCCCTGGGAGAAGGCGATCGGTACGCCCGCCCGGCGCAGCGCACGCTCAAAGGCCCGGGCGAAGTCCCGGTGCGAGGTGAACCGCAGCGGCCCACGCTTGGCGTACCGGATACGGATCCGCTGGACGACGGGGGCCTGGCCGCCCTCGGGTTGAGGCTTTCTGGCGATCGTGAGCTCCTCGGCTGTGCCTGCGTATCGGTCTCATCCTGACGCAGCGCCCACCGCGCCCCACACCCGGGGCCACCCCACC
>NZ_RCVK01000353.1:0-12974 GCF_003667485.1 Micromonospora sp. BL1 | reverse complement strand
GCCCGCCACCGCACCGCCGCCACGTCGTCTGCCGTCTCGTGGATGCTCACCCGGAACCTCCGGTCCTCGACCGGCACCTCGACGGCGTCCAGGAAGCGCAGAAAGAGCATCACGAGCAGCGGGTCGCTGTTGACGAATTTGATCCTGCAGTCGTTCGGACGCCAGGGCTTCGCCTTGCCGCCTTCACACCAGTAGATGGCCGCCCCGATCAGCAACAGCTCGCGCCGGTCGAGCCGCCCCACCCAGCCCGCCGAATCGGCCACCACCTCGGCCCGGGCCGCGTCCCGCGCCGTCCGGTGCGCGCTCCACTGTGCGTCGGCACGCGCCTGCTGGGCGATCCGCCGCCGCCGGCGCACCAACTCCGGATCCAGCGGCAGGTGCCGCGTCCACAGGTATGCCGTGGACTTCGAGACGTCGAGCGCCTCCGCGATCTCCCCCACCGGACAGCCGGCTCGTCGTAGAGCCAGCGCCCGGGCGTGCAGTTCCGGCTTCCAGCCCCGATAAGAGGGCGGACGGGTACCGGACTCATCTCCGACGGTCACCGGCGCAGATTAGAACGTGCGTACGACAGCGGTCGGTCTGACCGCGAGCGTCGCGCCTGGCAGGATGGACGGGTGACCGACGTTTCCGGCAACGACCGCACCCGTCGGCGGCCCGTGCCGGCGACGAAGCCCTCCCGGGTACGGATGTCCGCGACGCAGCGGCGCGAGCAGTTGATCTCGATCGCCCGGCAGATCTTCGCCGAGAAGGGTTTCGACGCGACCTCGATCGAGGAGATCGCGGCGCGCGCCAAGGTCTCCAAGCCGGTGGTCTACGAGCACTTCGGCGGGAAGGAGGGGCTCTACGCGGTGGTGGTGGACCGGGAGGTCCGCTCGCTGCTGGACCGGATCACCACGGCGCTGACCGCAGGTCATCCGAGGGAGTTGCTGGAGCAGGCCGCGTTGACGTTGCTGACCTACATCGAGGAGGAGACCAGCGGCTTCCGGGTGCTGGTCCGGGAGTCCCCGCTGATGTCCGCGACGGGCAACTTCAGCAGCGTGATGAACGACGTGGCGCACCAGGTGGAGCACATCCTGGCGGGCGAGTTCTCCATCCGGGGGTACGACCCGAAGCTGGCGGAGCTCTACTCGCAGGCGCTGGTGGGCATGGTGGCGCTGACCGGCCGCTGGTGGCTGGAGGTGCGCAAGCCGCGCAAGGAGACGGTGGCGGCGCACCTGGTGAATCTGGCCTGGAACGGGTTGTCGCACCTGGCCTCGAAGCCGGGGCCGATCGGGACGTGAGCCGGATCCTCGGCCGTGCGGTGCGGTGATGGCACTACGCCCCCGCGGCGGCCGCGATCGCCGAGTCGAAGTCGGGGCCGGCACCGATCTGGGCGAGCAGCACGTTCGCCGCGTTGTAGCAGTCGAACCTTTCGATCTTTCCGTCCCGCAGATGCCAGAGATCAGCGGTCGGCACGTCGATCCGGTTGCCGGTCGGCGGGATCTCGCCGGCCGGCGTGGGGAAACCGCCGAGGTGGGTGCCCTGAATTCGTAGTTCGACGGCGACGACGTCACCGAGAGCATGCACGTCGAGCAGTTCGCGGTGGACGTCGGGAAAGACGCCGGCGAAGCCGGTCAGCGCCTGCGGAATCTGGTCCCCGCGGAATGTCAGCCCGTTGGGCATGTCGTTGAACGTTCCGTCCTCGGTGAACAGGGCGCGGAAGCCGGGCCCGTCGAGGACATCCCCTTCCGCCAGCCGGTACGCCTCGCGAACGATCTCTTCGTTGCTCTTCATTCGGCCCGTCCTCGATTGTCGTGCCACCGCGGGAACAGTTCTCGTCGATGTGCGCCGCCCACGCTAGCAAGTTTTTGACCGGATGGTCAATAACGTAGGCTTCCCCCGTGCCCCGTCCCCGCAAGTTCGTCGAGAGCGATGTCGTCAGCAGCGCCAGCGAGGTGTTCGCCGTGCACGGCCTCGCCGCCGCGACCCTCGACGACCTGGTGCGGGCGACCGGCCTGGGCAAGCAGAGCCTCTACAACGCCTTCGGCGGGAAGCGGGAACTGTTCCTCCGGGCGCTCTCCGAGGATCGGGAGGAGGCGACGCGCGCCGTCTCGGAAGCGCTCGGGCACGACGGCGCTTCGCCGCTGGAACGAATCCGGGGGCACATGCTCCGCATGGCGATCGAGTTCAGCAGCAGCGATCGGCGGGTCTCACTCACCACGCGCGCGCTCGTCGAGTCGACAGGCGAGGAGGACCCGCTCTCGACCGTCACGAAAGCCGGCATCGAGCAGCTCGCCGGGGTCTACGCCGGATGCCTGGAACACGCCCGGGAGAACGGGGATCTCCCGGAGGACGCGAACGTGCAGTCACTGGCGGTCTACTTCGTCGCGGTCACCCGGGGGATGGAGTTGCTCGGCCGCGCCGGTGTCGGCCGTGGCGTTCTCACCGCTGTCGCACTCGACGCGCTTCGCGCGCTCCACGACCCGCGGATCGACCAGGCCGACGGCGGTCGCCCGACGCTCCAATGAGCCGCGGCGCCCGTCGTGGCGACGAGGGCGCCGGTCACCGAGAGCGTTCCCCGATGGGGTGGTAGCGGCGCTGCCGTTCCTCCTCGGCGTGCTCGGGCGTGCCGACCTTGTCGTACAGGCCGGTGGCGAGCAGGACCAGCCCGAACAGCAGCGACACGATGACAGTCGACATCGAGAAGTTGAGGAAGTTCGCCGAGGTCTGGAGCACCGACATCATCAGGATGCCGGTGACCAGGAAGACCACCCCGGCGGTGAGGTTCATGTAGTGGCCGAGGTTGTCGCGGCGGGACGCGCCGACCAGCAGGACCGCGCCGAAGACCACCGAGACCAGCGAGAAGGCCAGGTTGGTGCGCAGGCCGAGCGCCCAGTCGCCGTCCCGGCCGAACAGCCCCTCGCCCCAGGTCTGGAAGACGCCGAAGACGCCGAAGACCAGGATGTAGAGGCCGATGAGCCCGGACAGCACCCGGTAGAGCGGCCGCGCGGGGTGGTTCACCGGGAAGTGCGCCATGATGCCCTCCAGCCGTGTGACTGATTCGGGGCAATTGTCGCCTGACGTGTCCGCGCGCGTCCGGAAAACACCGAAGGCCCGGTGCGCCGCGCCGGGCCTTCGGTACGAGGCGGGATCAGAGCACCAGGCGGGCCTTCTGCCAGGCCTCGTGCTCGTCGTCGGAGCCGACCTTGCCGTACATGCCGACCATCAGGAGCACCAGGGACAGGGTCAGGACCACGACGTCGGTCATGATCGAGAAGTTGAAGATGTTGGCGTCGGTCTGGAGGAACGCCAGCGCGGCCAGGCCGATCACCATCAGCGTGTAGGCCAGCCACTGGTTGATCGCCACGTCGAGGTTGCGGCCGATCGCGGTGCCCACCAGGATCACGACGCCGAACAGCACCGACAGCAGCGAGAACGCCATGTTGGTGCCCTGGCCGAGGACCTTGGTGTCGTCCTGGGCGAGGAAGTCGTTGCCGGCGCTGGCGATGATGCCGAGGCCGCCGAAGACGACGAAGTACAGACCAACGATCCCGCCGATCGCCCGGTAGATCGGCCGCGCGGGGTGGTTGACGGGGGTGTGGGCCATCTCTGCGTCTCCAAAAGACCGTTCGGACGAGGGTTCCACCGGTGATTGTCCCGTACGCCGGTCAGTGACGCCGCACACCCCCCACCCCGGCGGCAGGTCAGCCGGCCGGAAGCTCCTCGGCGAGAGCCAGCCAGGTCTCCTCGGTGCGGTCCCGCTCGGCCCGTACCTCCTTGAGCTGGGCGTCCAGCTCGGCGACCCGGGCGTAGTCGGTGGCGTTCGCGGCGAGCTGCTCGTGCAGGCCCGCCTCCTTCTGTTCCAGCTTGGCGATCTGCCGTTCCAGCCGGTTGAGTTCCTTCTTCGCGACGCGTACCTCGGCGGCGGACATGCCCTCGCGCGCCGGCGCCGCCGTGGCCGGGGTGAGGTCGGCGGGCGCCGGGCCGCCGGCCGCACCGGCGCGCGCCAGGTACTCGTCGACGCCGCCGGGCAGGTGCACCAGCCGGCCGTCACCGAACATGCCGTACGCGACGTCGGTGACCCGCTCGATCAGGTAGCGGTCGTGGCTGGCCACCACGATCGTGCCGGGCCACGAGTCGAGCAGGTCCTCCAGCGCGGCGAGCGTGTCGGTGTCCAGGTCGTTGGTGGGCTCGTCGAGCAGCAGCACGTTGGGTTCCCCGGCGAGCAGCCGCAGCATCTGCAGGCGGCGGCGCTCGCCGCCGGACAGGTCGCTCACCGGGGTCCAGAGCCGCCGGTCGTCGAAGCCGAAGATCTCGGCGAGCTGGGAGGCGCTGATCTCCCGGTCGCCGAACTGCACCCGCCGGGCCACCTCCTCGACAGCTTCCAGCACGCGCAGGTGGCCGGGGAGTTCGGCGAGTTCCTGGGACAGGAACGCCGGCCGGACGGTCTGCCCGGCGGTGAAGCGCCCGCCGTCGGGGCCGGTCACCCCGGCGAGCATCCGCAGCAGGGTGGTCTTGCCGGCGCCGTTACGGCCGAGGATGGCCACCCGGTCGCCGGGACCGACCTGCCAGGTGGTGTCGTGCAGGATCTCCTTCGGGCCGGCGTGCAGCCGGACGTGTTCGAGGTCGTACACCTGCTTGCCGAGCCGGGCGGTGGCGAGCCGTTGCAGCGACATGGTGTCGCGGGGTTCCGGCACGTCGGCGATGAGCGCGTTCGCCGCGTCGATGCGGAACTTGGGCTTGGAGGTGCGTGCCGGCGCGCCCCGGCGCAGCCAGGCGATCTCCTTGCGGAGCAGGTTCTGCCGGCGGGCCTCGGTGGCGGCGGCGACGCGTTGCCGCTCGACGCGGGCCAGCGTCCAGGCGGCGAAGCCGCCCTCGTACGCCCGGACGGTCTGGTCGGCGACCTCCCAGGTGGTGGTGCAGACGGCGTCGAGGAACCAGCGGTCGTGGGTGACCACGACGAGCGCGCCCTTGCGGGTGACGAGATGCCGGGCGAGCCAGTCGACGCCGCCGACGTCGAGGTGGTTGGTGGGCTCGTCGAGGACGAGCAGGTCGGCGTCGCGGACCAGCAGCGCGGCGAGCGCGACGCGGCGGCGTTCCCCGCCGGACATCGGGCCGACCGGGGTGTCCAGGCCGAGGTGGGGCATGCCGAGGCCGTCGAGGATGGCGCGTACGCCCGCGTCGCCGGCCCACTCGTGCTCGGCGCCCATGCTCTCGCCGAGCCAGGCGGTGCCGAGCACCACGTCCCGCACGGTGAGGTCGGGGGCCAGGTCGAGGCGCTGCGGCAGCCAGGCCACCCGCAGGTCGCGGCGGTGGGTGACGCGGCCGTCGTCGGGTTCCTCGGTGCGGGTGAGCAGGCGCAGCAGCGTCGACTTGCCGGCGCCGTTGAGGCCGACCACACCGACCCGGTCGGCGTCGTCGAGGCCGAGCGAGACGTCGGTGAGCAGCGGCCCGGCGGCGCCGTACCCCTTGGACACCCGGTCCAGGTTGACGATGTTGGCCACTGACCCACCCTTCACGACTCAGGCGTCCCGGGGGCCCGGGACGCCTGAGTCAAGGGTACGGGGCGTCAGACGACGCGGGCGCCGGCGACCGGGCCGTGCGCGACGCGGGCCTCCCGGCACACCCCGGCGGCGGTGATCTCGGCGGCGATCCGGACCGCGTCGGCCTCGCCGGTGGCGAGGAAGACGCAGGTGGGACCGGAGCCGGAGACGATGCCGGCGAGCGCGCCGGCCGCCTCGCCGGCCTTGAGCGTCTCGGCCAGCGACGGGCGCATGGTCAGCGCGGCGTCCTGGAGGTCGTTGCCGAGCGTGGCGGCGAGCACCCGCGGGTCGCGCTGGCGCAGCGCGGCGAGCAGCGCGTCGGTGCTGCCCAGCGGCGTGCCGGCGGCTCCGGCGTCGCGCAGCCGGTCCAGTTCCCGGTACGCGGCCGGGGTGGACAGGCCGCCGTCGGCGATCGCCACCACCCAGTGCCAGGAGGTGGGGCGGGCCAGCACGGGGCTGACCGCCTCGCCCCGGCCGGTGCCGAGCGCGGTGCCGCCGTGGATGAGGAACGGCACGTCGGAGCCGAGGTCGGCGGCGATGCCGGCCAGTTCGTCGCGGGACAGTCCGGTGCCCCACAGCGTGTCGCAAGCCACCAGCGCGGCGGCGGCGTCGGCGCTGCCGCCGGCGAGCCCGCCGGCGAGCGGGATCTGCTTGCGCAGGTGCAGCCGGGCGTGCGGGGCGACGCCCGCGTAGCCGGCGAGCGCGTGCGCGGCGCGCAGCGCCAGGTTGGTGTCGTCCAGTGCCAGCTCTCCGGCGCCCTCGCCCTCCATGGTGAGGGTGAGCGTGTCGCCGCGGCGGGCGGTCAGCTCGTCGTAGATGGAGATCGCGTGGTAGACGGTGTTGAGCTCGTGGTAGCCGTCACGCCGCAGCGGTCCGACACCGAGGTGCAGGTTGACCTTGGCGGGCACCCGCACCTTGACCGGGCCGCCGGCGCCGCGCCGCTGCCCGTCCTCGTCCTCCGGTCGCCATGCCTCGGTCACCGGGCGGACTCCACCGGGCGTGGGCGGATGTCGAACGGCTTCGGCACGGTCAGCTCCTCGGCGGGGGGTCGGGCAACGGCGCCAGCCTACTGCTCGCCGCCGGGGCCGTCCGGGGCCGACGCGGCGATGGCGGCGAACTGCTCGACGGTGAGCGATTCGCCCCGCGCGCCCGGATCCACACCGGCGGCGGTGAGCGCGGCGGCGGCCCGGTCCGCGCCGCCGGCCCAGCCGGCCAGGGCGGCGCGCAGCGTCTTGCGGCGCTGCGCGAACGCGGCGTCGACGACCGCGAAGACGGCCTGCCGGGGTACGTCCGGCCGGGGCGGTTCGCGCCGGGTGAACGCGACCAGCCCGGAGTCGACGTTGGGCACCGGCCAGAACACGTTCGGCGGGACCTTGCCGGCGGCGCGGGAGCGGGCGTACCAGGCGAGCTTGACCGACGGGATGCCGTACACCTTGGAGCCGGGACCGGCGACGAGCCGGTCGGCGACCTCCTTCTGCACCATCACCAGGCCGTGGCGCAGCGTGGGCAGTTCGGCGAGCAGGTGCAGCACGACCGGCACGGCGACGTTGTAGGGCAGGTTCGCCACCAGCGCGGTCGGCGCCGGGCCGGCCAGGTCGGCGGCGGTGACCCGCAGCGCGTCGGCCGGGTGGACGGTGAGCCGCTCGGCGGCCGTACCGGCGAAGCGGGCGGCGGTCTCCGGCAGCGCGGCGGCGAGCGCCGGGTCGAGTTCCACCGCGTGCACGTGCGCGGCGACCGGGAGCAGGGCGAGCGTGAGCGAGCCGAGCCCGGGGCCGACCTCCAGGGCCACGTCGTCCGGGGTGAGCCCGGCGGTGGTGACGATCCGGCGCACGGTGTTCGGGTCGTGCACGAAGTTCTGGCCGAGCTTCTTCGTCGGCGTGACGCCGAGGCGCGCGGCGAGTTCCCGGATCTCCGCCGGGCCGAGGAGTCCGGTCACGCCGGGCATCCTCTCACCACGGCCCGAACGCGCGGTCGCCGGTCGCGGAGATGGTGGCGCAGAGTTCGTCCAGGTCGGTGCCGGTGGTCTCGGCCAGGAAGCGGACCGTCAGCGGGATCAGGTACGACGCGTTGGGCCGTCCCCGGTACGGCATCGGGGTGAGGTAGGGCGCGTCGGTCTCGACGAGGATCTGCGCGGGCGGGGTGACGGCGGCGGCCTCGCGCAGCGCGGCGGCGCTGCCGAACGTGACGGTGCCGGCGAAGCTCAGCAGGAAGCCGCGCCGGACGCACTCGCGGGCGAAGTCGGCGTCGCCGGAGAAGCAGTGCATGACCACGGTGTCCGGGGCGCCCTCGTCGTCGACGATGCGCAGCACGTCGGCGTGCGCGTCCCGGTCGTGGATGACGAGCGCCTTGCCGTGCCGCTTGGCGATGGCGATGTGCGCCCGGAAGCTCTCCTCCTGCGCGGCCCGCCCCTCGTCGCCGGTACGGAAGAAGTCCATGCCGGTCTCGCCGACCCCCCGGACGCGGTCCCGCCCGGCGAGCGTCTCGATCTCGCGCAGCGCCTCGTCCAGGTCGGCCAGCCGGGGCACCTCGTTCGGGTGCAGCGCGACTGTGGCGAGCACCGGGGCGTACTTGTCGGCGACGTCGGCGCTCCACCGGGACGAGTCGACGTCCACGCCGACCTGGACGAGCCGGTCCACGCCGGCCCGGGCGGCGACGTCGATCGCGGCGGCCACCGGGTCGTCGCCGGGGGCGCCGCCGGGAGGCGTGCCGAACTCGCCGACGGTGATGTCGAGGTGGGTGTGGCTGTCCAGCACGGGTACGGGCAGCGGCTCGGGGGCGGGCGGGAACTCCCCGGCCCGGCGGGCGGCGCGCTGCTTGCGGGTCTCGGTCTGCTCGGTCATCGCGGCCAGCATCACACACCGGCCCGGTGCGGCGTTCCCGGACCGCCACCGGCTGTTCACGTGCCCCACATCTGGCGGGCTTAGCGTCCCGGAGTGACCGTCACCGACCAGGCCGGCGGGCCCGCCTCCGACCGGGCCGGGTTGCGCGTGACGTACGGCGGCCGGGTGCACCCGGCCGAGGAGATCGCCCGGGGCGCGGCGTACGAGTTGTTCAGCGCCGACGAGGCGCCCGGGTTCGAGTGGTGCCCCCGGCCCGGCAGCGGCTGTCCGTGGCGCCGGTTCGTGCACGCGACCGAGGTGGACGCGGTGCACGGGGGCGCCGGGCCGGGCGACGACACGGACGCGCCGCTGCTGGTGCCATTGCACCGGGACCGGGGCTGGGCGTACGTGCACCGGCTCAGCCAGCAGCCGGGCGCGGCGGCCGATCCGACGCTCGCCGCGGTGCGGGAGTCGGCGGTGATCCGGCCCGGCACCCGGATGGTGAAGGTGCTCTCGGCCCGGCAGCTCGCCGGGTACGTGCGCGGGTGGCTGCCGCACGGCTTCTGCTACCGGGAGCACGACGTGGCGCACCTGCGGACACCGGCCGGGATGGCGGTGCTGCGGGGCGACTCGGAGGGCGGCGACGTGGCGTACGCGCTGCGCTGGCGGGCCGCCGATCCGGCCGACTACGACGTGCCGGTGGGTGAGGCGCACCGAGGGCTGACGGCGTTGCCGCCCCGGGACCGGCTGGGGCCGCCGGTGCTGGGTACCGGGTTCGTGCCGAGCAGCGCGCAGCTCGTACCGGAGTTCGTCACCCGGGAGTTCGCCGACCTGCCGATGCCGGCGAACGCCACGCTGCTGGCCTACCCGGCCGAGGGGGTGGAGGTGGTGCTCTACACCTACCAGGCGGAGCAGCGGGGCTGGCTGCGCCTGGCCGGGCCGCAGTGGCGGCACCTGCTCGCCGCGGTGCCCGGTCTGGCCGCCGACCAGGAGTACGTGCCGACCGGCGACGCGCCGCGCTCCACCCGGCTCGTCGGCACGTACGCCGGATCGGAGTACGAGGCGGTGGCCGACCAGCCGGGCGGGTTCCGGGTGCTGGCGATGACCCGGGCGGCCCGGTACCCGGTGGACGCGGCGGCCCGGCGGGTCCGCACAGCGGTGTGGCGCGGCGTGCCGTGCCTGGTGCTGCGGGAGGAGGGCGGCTGGCTGCGGTTGCGGCTGCGCCGCCCGGATCCGGACGCGGTGGCCGCGACCGGCGCGCAGTGTCTGGAACGCGGCGTGTACGAGGTCTGGGCGCCCGGCGGAGAGCTGACCGACGACCGGGTGGTGGACCTGCCCTATCCGGCCCGCCACGAATAGACGGGGGCAGGTCGGGAAGGCGTGGGGGGTCCGAGAAACCCGCGCGAGGGGGAATCCCGACATGCCTTTCGTCACCGTCGGTACGGAGAACTCCGCACCCATCGACCTGTACTACGAGGATCACGGTTCCGGTCAGCCGATCGTGCTGATCCACGGTTTCCCGTTCAACGGGGCGACCTGGGAGAAGATGAGCGGTCCGCTGCTGAACGCCGGATACCGGGTGATCACGTACGACCGGCGAGGGTTCGGCAACTCCGCCCAGCCGGCCAGCGGCTACGACTACGACACGTTCGCCGCCGACCTGGACGTGCTGATGACCGAGCTGGACCTGCGCAACGCCATCCTGGTCGGGCACTCCATGGGCACCGGTGAGGTGACCCGCTACCTGGGCGCGTACGGGTCGGACCGGGTGGACCGCGCGGTCATGATGGCCCCGTTGGCGCCGTACCTGCTGAAGGCGCCCGAGGACCCGGAGGGCGTCGACAAGAGCACGTTCGAGGGGTTCCAGAAGGCGATCATCCAGGACCGGTTCGCCTACCTGACCCAGTTCTGCGACGCGTTCTTCAACGCCAGCGAGAACCGGGGGAAGCTGGTCAGCGACGAGGCGTACCACGCGCACTGGCAGATCGGCGCGCAGGCGTCGGCCAAGGGCACCCACGACTCGGTGGACGCCTGGCAGACCGACTTCCGCGGTGACCTGCCGAACATCGACGTGCCGGTGCTGATCATCCAGGGCGACAAGGACAACGTGCTGCCGTACCCGGTGACGGGCCAGCGGCTGGTGAACATGCTGTCCGACGCCAAGCTGGTCACGCTGAAGGGTGCGCCGCACGGCACGCCGTGGACCCATCCCACCGAGGTCAACAAGGCCATCATGGAGTTCATCGGCAAGCCGAGCATGGCGACCGCCTGACCTGGCGGACGACCGCGGCCCCGGGGTCTCCCCGGGGCCGCGGTCACGCGTGCGTGGTCAGCCGGCCAGGCGGGCCAGCTCCTCCTCGACGATGGACGGGTCGAGCTTGCGGAACACCGGCTTCGGCGCCGCGAGCGGCCGGCCCACCTCCAGGGGTACGGACTCCCAACGCGCCCCGACCGTGTAGTCACCGGTCAGCACCGGGTACGACGGCCCGCCGTCGAGGTCGTCGACCTCCTCGATCACCGGCATCGGCGCGTGCACGCCGGTGCCGCCGAGCAGCTCGTGGATCTTCTGCGCGGAGTGCGGCAGGAACGGGGTCAGCAGCGTGTTGGCGTCGCTGACGACCTGGAGCGCGACGTGCAGGATGGTGCCCATGCGGGGCTTGTCGTCCTCGCCCTTGAGCTTCCACGGCGCCTGCTCGGAGAGGTACTTGTTGGCCTCGGCGACGACCTTCATGGCCTCGCCGATGGCCTGCTTCTGCCGGTGCCGGGCGATCAGGTCGCCGACGGTGGCGAAGCCGGCCTTCGCGGTGTCCAGCAGCGCCTGGTCGGCCTCGGTGAGCCCGGCCGGGTCGACCGGCGGGATCGCGCCGAAGTTCTTCGCCGCCATCGACACCGAGCGGTTGACCAGGTTGCCCCAGCCGGCGACCAGCTCGTCGTTGTTGCGGCGCAGGAACTCGGCCCAGGTGAAGTCGGTGTCGTTGCTCTCCGGCCCGGCCACCGCGATGAAGTAGCGCAGCGCGTCGGCGTCGTAGCGCTCCAGGAAGTCCCGGACGTAGATGACCACCTTGCGGGAGGAGGAGAACTTCCGCCCCTCCATGGTCAGGTATTCGCTGGAGACGACCTCGGTGGGCAGGTTGAGCCGGCCCAGCTCGCCCGGCTCGCCGTCGCGGGCGCCCGCACCGGAGTAGCCACCGAGCAGCGCCGGCCAGATCACCGAGTGGAAGACGATGTTGTCCTTGCCCATGAAGTAGTACGAGACGGCGTCCTTCCCCTCGCCGTCGGCGGACCACCACTTGCGCCAGGCCTCCGGGTCGCCGGTGCGGCGGGCCCACTCGATGGACGCGGACAGGTAACCGATGACCGCGTCGAACCAGACGTAGATCCGCTTGTCCGGGCGGTCGCGCCAGTCGTCGAGCGGGATCGGCACGCCCCACTCCAGGTCGCGGGTGATGGCCCGGGGCTGGAGGTCGTCGAGGAGGTTGCGGGAGAACCGCAGCACGTTCGGGCGCCAGCCCTCGCGGGTGTCCAGCCACTGCCGCAGCGCGTCGGCCAGGGCGGGCAGGTCGAGGAAGAAGTGCTCGGTCTCGACGAACTCCGGCGCCTCCCCGTTGATCTTCGACTTGGGGTCGATCAGGTCGATCGGGTCGAGCTGGTTGCCGCAGTTGTCGCACTGGTCGCCGCGTGCGCTGTCGTAGCCGCAGATCGGGCAGGTGCCCTCGATGTAGCGGTCGGGCAGCGTCCGGCCGGTGGACGGGGAGATCGCCCCGGTGGTGACCTTCGGGACGATGTAGCCGTTGCGGTACAGGCCGGTGAACAGCTCCTGCACCACCGCGTAGTGGTTGCGCGTGGTGGTGCGGGTGAACAGGTCGTACGACAGGCCGAGCGCCCGCAGGTCCTCGGCGATCACCCGGTTGTAGCGGTCGGCCAGCTCGCGCGGGGTGACCCCCTCGGCGTCGGCCTGCACCTGGATCGGGGTGCCGTGTTCGTCGGTGCCGGAGACCATGAGCACGTCGTGACCGGCCATCCGCATGTACCGGGAGAAGACGTCGGAGGGAACGCCGAATCCGGATACGTGGCCGATGTGGCGCGGGCCGTTGGCGTAGGGCCAGGCGACCGCGGCGAGAACGTGACTCATGAGCAGCAAGCCTAGTGATTGCCGTGGGCGCGCCGCGAACCAATGGGGTGTGCGCTCCGACCGTACGTCCGATTTGTCGCCGACACGCGGCGTGAGCTGCCCGACAAGCCGGACGTACCGGTGTGAAATGAACATCGTGACCAGCAGACCAGCGGCGCCCGAGCCGTCGGCGGCCGCCACCCGGCGGGCGGCGCGGCCCACGCCGCCCGGCGGGCCCGTCGCCCCACAGCCCCGGCTCGACCCGGCGGACCCGCCGGTGGAGGTGGAGCCGACCACCGGCGCACCGGTCGACGCGGTGCCGAACCGGGTGCCGGTGCGCCAGCCGCGCTGGCAGCGCGAGGCCGCCACGTCCGGCGGCTGGGCGCCGATCGAGGAGGTGCACTGGGACGGCACGCCGCTGCGTGACGAGCCCCGCCCACGTCCCGGCCGGCCGCCCGCCCGGCCGGAACGCGCCCGCCCGGTCACGCCGCTGACCCGCACCCCGTGGGCCTGGAACCGGTG
>NZ_RCVK01000291.1:0-13159 GCF_003667485.1 Micromonospora sp. BL1 | reverse complement strand
CCCCCCGGGCGGGTCAGGGGTTCCGGTCGACGACCGGAACCCCTGACCCGCCCGGGGGCCGTCCCGGCGGCGGCCGATAGCGTGCACCGCATGGTGCGATGGCGGTCCGGCACGGTCACGGCGGTACGGCGACGGTGGGCCGGCGCTGCCGAACTGGACGTCGACCTGCCCGACGGCACGCGGATGCGCGCCCTGGCCTACCCGGCCCTGGTCGGCGAGCCGGAGCCCGGCGACCGGGTGCTGCTCAACGCCGGCGCGCTGCTGATGGGCCTCGGCACCGGCGGGTACGCGCTGGTCGTGGCGCTGCCCGACCGGCTGCCGCCGGACCCGCCGCAGGCCGGCGACAGCCGCGACGCCGGGCACCTGGTCAAGGCCCGCTACACGCCGCTGCAACCGATCCTGCTCGGCGTGGACGAGGAGGCGTCGCCGCACCACGACCGGCTGGCCGCCGCCGACACCGTGGACGGCATGCCGGTGGTCACCGCCGACCTGCACTCCGCGCTGCCCGCGATCCTGGCCGGCGTACGCGCCGACGAGCCCGGCGCCCGGGTGGCGTACGTGCTGACCGACGGCGGGGCGCTGCCGGCCTGGTTCTCCCGCACGCTGGCCGGGCTGTCCGGGCACCTCGTGGGCACGGTGAGCGTGGGCCAGGCGTTCGGCGGCGACCTGGAGGCGAGCACGCTGCACAGCGGTCTGCTCGCCGCGCGGCACGTGCTCGACGCGGACCTGACGATCGTCGCCCAGGGGCCGGGCAACCTCGGCACCGGCACCCGCTGGGGCTTCTCCGGCGTCGCCGTCGGCGAGGCGGTGAACGCGGTCGCCACGCTGGGCGGGCGCCCGGTCGGGTCGTTGCGCATCTCCGACGCCGACGCCCGCCCCCGGCACCGTGGCGTCTCCCACCACAGCCTCACCGCGTACGGCCGGGTCGCGCTGGCCCCCGCGGAGCTGGTCGTGCCGGACGGCCTCGACCCCGGCCTGGCCGCGGAGGTCGCCGCGGCGCTGACGCCGCTGGCCGACCGCCACCGGATCGTCACCGTGCCCGCCGACGGCCTCGACGCGGCGCTGCGGGCCGCCCCGGTCGGCCTGTCCACGATGGGCCGGGGCCTGGACGCCGACCACGCGTACTTCCTGGCCGCGGCCGCCGCCGGCCGGCACGCGGCCCGCCTGCTGGGTTGACCGGCGCGGCACTCAGCCGAGGAACAGGATCAACGCCAGCCAGGCGCCCACGATCAGCACCAGCGCCGCGGCCAGCACCCAGGTCGGCACCGTGTAGTCGCCGCGCCTGTTGCGTTCGATCTCGGCCCGGATCTTCTCCCGCCGGCGGTCGATCCAGTTGAGCTTCTCGGTGCCGTCACGGCCCGAGGACGTCTCGCGGCCGGACCCACCGGCGGATTCGGAAGTGTTCATCGCGACGCCAGCGTACCCGTGGACGGGCGGCCGGTGCCGGGCACCGGCCGCCCGCACGATCACATGCTGGCGATCAGCCGCTCCACCCGCTCGTCGTAGGCCCGGAACGGGTCCTTGCACAGCACCGTGCGCTGCGCCTGGTCGTTCAGCTTCAGGTGCACCCAGTCCACGGTGAAGTCACGCCGCTTCTCCTGGGCGTGGCGGATGAACTCGCCGCGCAGCCGCGCCCGGGTCGTCTGCGGCGGCGTCTCCTTCGCCTCGAAGATCTCCGGGTCGGTGGCCACCCGGTCCACCTCGCGGCGGCGCTCCAGCAGCCCGTACAGGCCGCGCCCGCGCCGCAGGTCGTGGTAGGCCAGGTCCATCTGCGCCACCCGCGGGTGCGACAGCGGCAGGTCGTGCTTGCGCTGGTAACGCTCGATCAGCTTCAGCTTCGTGACCCAGTCGATCTCGCGGGCCACCGGGTCCAGGTCGCCGGTCTCGACCGCGCGCAACACCCGGCCCCACAGGTCGACCACCCGCTTCGCGGTCTGGTCGCCGCCCCGGCGCTCCACGAACTCCGTCGCCTTGGCCAGGTATTCCTGCTGGATCTCCAGCGCCGAGACCTCCTTGCCGGAGGCCAGCCGCACCTTGCGCCGGCCGGTGATGTCGTGCGACACCTCGCGGATGGCCCGGATCGGGTTCTCCAGCGTCAGGTCGCGCATCACCACACCGGCCTCGATCATCCGCAGCACGATGTCGGCCGTGCCGACCTTCAGCAGCGTGGTGACCTCGTTCATGTTCGAGTCGCCGACGATCACGTGCAGCCGGCGGTAGCGCTCGGCGTCCGCGTGCGGCTCGTCCCGCGTGTTGATGATCGGCCGGCTGCGGGTGGTCGCCGACGAGACACCCTCCCAGATGTGCTCGGCCCGCTGGGACAGGCAGTAGACCGCGCCGCGCGGCGTCTGCAGCACCTTGCCCGCGCCGCAGATCAACTGCCGGGTGACCAGGAACGGGATGAGCACGTCGGCGAGCCGGCCGAACTCGCCGTGCCGGGACACCAGGTAGTTCTCGTGGCAGCCGTACGAGTTGCCGGCCGAGTCGGTGTTGTTCTTGAACAGGTAGATCTCGCCCGCGATGCCCTCGTCGTGCAGCCGCTTCTCGGCGTCGACGAGCAGCCCCTCCAGGATCCGCTCACCGGCCCGGTCGTGTGCCACCAGGTCGGTCACCGAGTCGCACTCCGGAGTCGCGTACTCCGGGTGCGAGCCCACGTCCAGATAGAGGCGGGCGCCGTTGCGCAGGAACACGTTGCTCGACCGGCCCCACGACACCACCCGCCGGAACAGGTACCGCGCGACCTCGTCGGGGGACAGTCGGCGTTGCCCGCGATAGGTGCAGGTGACGCCGTACTCGGTTTCGAGGCCGAAGATTCGCCGCTCCATGATGAGACACTAGCCGCCCGGAGCCTCCGATGGGCAGCGCCGACGCTCGTCGCTTGCGATCTCCCCCGCGCACATCGGCGAGGTGGCGGCATCCGTACGCGAAAGACCCCGCCACCTCGGCGAGGCGGCGGGGTCCGTGAACGCGCGTCACTCGGCGGGCTTGTCCTCCGCGTTGCCCTCCAGATCGGCCGAACCCGCCGACGTGGTCGGCTTCTTCGCCTCCTCCGTCGGCACGGTCGGCGTCTTCGCCCGGCCCGGCGCGGGCGCGGTGTCGGCCTCGGCGTCGCCCTCCAGCAGCGCGGTCAGCGCCGCACCGGTGATCCGCCGGAACGTACGCCCCACCCGGCGCCGGTCCAGGACCGCCACCTCCAGCTGGTTGGCGGCGATGGTGCGCGCCGCCCCGCCCTCGCCGCCGACGCTGCTCAACGCCTTCATGGCGGCGCGGACCGCCTCCGACAGCGACATCTCCGGCCGGTGCTCGTTCTTCAGCACCCCGCTGATCGCCTCGGCCTGGCCGCCCATCGCCATCCGGCCCGGCTCGTCGTTCACCGAGCCGTCGTAGGTCACCCGGTAGAGGGAGTCGTCCTCGGGCGCGGCACCCACCTCGGCCACGCAGATCTCCACCTCGAACGGCTTCGACTGCTCCGTGAAGATCGCGCCGAGCGTCTGCGCGTACGCGTTGGCCAGCGCCAGGCCGTTCACGTCCCGCCGGTCGTAGCTGAGGCCGTTGAGGTCGGCCATCCGCACGCCCGCGCGGCGCAGGTTCTCGAACTCGTTGTACCGGCCGACAGCGGCGAAGCCGATCCGGTCGTAGATCTCGCTGACCTTGTGCAGCGTGCTGGACAGGTTCTCGGCGACGAAGAGCACCCCGCCCGCGTAGCTCAGGACCACCGCGCTGCGGCCCCGGGCGATGCCCTTGCGGGCCAGCTCGGAGCGGTCGCGCATGATCTGCTCGGGCGAGGCGTAGAACTGCATGGCCACGGCGGCGGTTCTCCTTCTGCGGGACTGCTGACTCGGTGGACGGTGGGAGCGGCCTCAGCCGCCGGGGTTCTCCATCCGGCCGGACACCACGCTCTCCGCGATCGCCGCCGTCTCGGCGTCGGTGAGCCGGTGGGTGCCCTCGGCGGTGGCGGTCATCACGACCGGGTAGATCCGCCGGGTCAGGTCGGGGCCGCCGGTGGCGGTGTCGTCGTCCGCCGCGTCGTAGAGCGCCTCGACCGCGAGCCGCGTCGCGTCCTCGACCGACAGGCCGGTCCGGAACCGCTTCTTCAGCGCGGACTTGGCGAACAGCGAACCGGAGCCGATGGCGTCGTAGCCGGTCTCCTCGTACGGGCCGCCGGTCACGTCGAAGCTGAAGATCCGCCCGGCCCGCGCCGGGTCGCTCGCGGCCAGGTCGAAGCCGGCGAACAGCGGGATCACGGCGAGGCCCTGCATGGCCGCGCCCAGGTTGCCGCGGATCATCGAGGCCAGCCGGTTGGCTTTGCCGTCGAGCGAGAGCATCGCGCCCTCGATCTTCTCGTAGTGCTCCAGCTCCACCTGGAACAGTCGCATCAGCTCGATGCCGATGCCGGCGGTGCCCGCGATGCCGACGAGCGAGTACGCGTCGGCCGGGTGCACCTTCTCGATGTCGCGCTGGGCGATCAGGTTGCCCATCGTGGCGCGCCGGTCGCCGGCCATGACCACGCCACCGGCGGCCGAGATGGCCACGATCGTGGTCGCGTGCGGCGCCATGTCGGCGGCCATGCCGGGTGGCAGCGGCCGCCGGCCGGGCAGCATCTCGGGGGCCACCTTGCTCAGGAACGCTGTGAAGGAGGACGTCCCCGCGTTGGTGAACACATCTGGAAGACGCCCGGATGGATCAAAACCCGCTGCCACGTGGTTCCTCTCAGGTACGTGATCGCCCCGGCCGGCCCCACGGGAGTGTCCCGGGACCGGCCAAGACCACCGTTGCAGTTGAAGCAGATTATCCCGCGCACCCGTCCGGTGCGATCATCGTGGTGCCGGCGGTTGACGGCCTGCCCTTCGCCCTGGTGGGCGAAACGGACATACGCCTCACTGGCCGCCCTTTTGTACATACCCCCGGACGAACTCCTCGGCGTTCTCCTCCAGGACGGAGTCGATCTCGTCGAGCAGGTCGTCCACGTCCTCGGTGATCTCGGCGTGCCGCTCAGCCACCTCGGGGTTGGCCTCCGCGGTGACCTCCTCGACCTCCTCGCGGGACTTGCCGGACTGGGTCTGCCCACCCTCTTGCGTCGCCATGGTGGTGCCTCCTCCACGATCGCCTGCGATCAACTTACCTCGCGGGAGCGACGAAAGGCCCGTCGCGTGCCCGTTTCCGGCACCCGGCGGGCCTTCCGGCATCGGGGTCACCCGGCGGTGAGCGTCTCCAGCAGATCCTTGGCGCTCTCGCAGCGGTCGAACAGCTCGCCGACGTGCGCGCGGGTGCCCCGCTCGGGCTCCATCATCGGCACCCGGACCAGCGACTCCCGGCCCACGTCGAAGATGACCGAGTCCCAGCTCGCGGCGACCACCTCGGAGGCGTACCGGTCCAGGCAACGGCCCCGGAAGTACGCGCGGGTGTCCTCCGGCGGCTCGGTCATCGCGGTGCGGGTCTGCTCGTCGGTGAGCAGCGTCTTCATCGAGCCGCGCTGCACCAGGCGGTGGTAGAGGCCCTTCTCCGGCCGCACGTCGGAGTACTGGAGGTCGACCAGTTGCAGCTTGTGCGAGCCCCAGGCCAGCTTCTCCCGCTCCCGGTAGCCCTCCAGCAGCCGCAGCTTGGCCACCCAGTCCAGTTCGTCGGCGCACTCGAACGCGTCCCGGCCGAGCCGGTCCAGCACGCTCTCCCAGCGGCGCAGCACGTCGGCGGTCTGCGCGTCCACGTCCTTGCCGTAGCGGTCGTCCACGAAGGAGCCGACCCGCTCCAGGTACGCCCACTGCACGTCCAGCGCGGTCAGCTTGCGGCCGTCACGCATCCGCATCAGGTGCTTGAGCGACGGGTCGTGGCTGACCGCGCGCAGCTCGGCCACCGGGTCGGCGATGCCCAGGTCCGCGCCGAGCGCCTTCTCCTCGATCATGGCGAGGATCAGCGAGGTGGTGCCGACCTTGAGGAACGTGGAGATCTCGGAGAGGTTGGCGTCGCCGATGATGACGTGCAGCCGGCGGTACTTGTCGGCGTCGGCGTGCGGCTCGTCGCGGGTGTTGATGATGGGCCGCTTGAGCGTCGTCTCCAGTCCCACCTCGACCTCGAAGAAGTCGGCCCGCTGGGAGATCTGGAAACCGCTCTGGCCGCCGTCCTGGCCGATGCCGACCCGCCCGGCGCCGCAGACGATCTGCCGGGTGACGAAGAACGGCGTCAGGTACGCCACGATGTCGGCGAACGGCGTCTGCCGGCGCATCAGGTAGTTCTCGTGCGCACCGTAGCTGGCGCCCTTGTTGTCGGTGTTGTTCTTGTACAGGTGGATCGGGTGGGTGCCCGGGATGGTCGCGGCCCGCCGGGCCGCCTCGGCCATCACCCGCTCCCCCGCCTTGTCCCACCGCACCACGTCCAGCGGGTTCGTCACCTCGGGCGTCGAGTACTCCGGGTGGGCGTGGTCGACGTAGAGGCGGGCGCCGTTGGTGAGTATGACGTTGGCGAGCCCGAGGTCCTCGTCGGCGAGCGCCTCGGCCGGGTCGTACGCGGCGCCGGAGTAGGTGAACCCGCGGGCGTCGCGCAGTGGCGACTCCTCCTCGTAGTCCCAGCGGGCCCGGCCGCCCCGGTTGAGTTCCGGCCGTGCCCCGTAGGCGTTGACCACCTGGGAGGAGGTGACCATCGGGTTGGCTCCGGCCTGACCGGGCACGGAGATGCCGTACTCGACCTCGGTGCCCATGATCCGTCTAACGCTCATCGACCTGCCCGCTCCGCTCGCCGTCCCGGTCCCCGTCACGTCGAGCGTAGTCGGCGTGACGCGCCGAGGGGGCGTGGCGGCAGCGCCGGTCCGGTGTGGCGGCCCACCCGGATACGCGCGAAGGCCCGTGGCGCGTACGCCACGGGCCTTCGTCGAGGGACCGGACTACAGGTACTGGCCGGTGTTGCTGGCGGTCTCGATGGACCGTCCGGCCTCGGCGCCCTTGCCGCCGGAGACGAGCGTGCGGATGTAGACGATCCGCTCGCCCTTCTTGCCGGAGATGCGGGCCCAGTCGTCGGGGTTGGTGGTGTTGGGCAGGTCCTCGTTCTCGCGGAACTCGTCGACGCAGGCGTCGAGCAGGTGCTGGAGCCGCAGCCCCTTGCGCCCGGAGGTGAGGAACTCCTTGATGGCCATCTTCTTGCCCCGGTCCACGATGTTCTGGATCATCGCGCCGGAGTTGAAGTCCTTGAAGTAGAGGACTTCCTTGTCGCCGTTGGCGTAGGTGACCTCGAGGAAGCGGTTCTCCTCGGTCTCGGAGTACATCCGCAGGACCACCGCGTCGATCATCGCCGCGACGGTGGCCTGGGCGTCGCCGCCGTGCTCGGCCAGGTCGTCGGCGTGCAGCGGCAGGCCGGCGAGGATGTACTTGGAGAAGATGTCCTTCGCCGCCTCGGCGTCCGGCCGCTCGATCTTGATCTTCACGTCGAGCCGGCCGGGGCGCAGGATCGCCGGGTCGATCATGTCTTCCCGGTTGGAGGCGCCGATGACGATGACGTTCTCCAGGCCCTCGACGCCGTCGATCTCGCTGAGCAGCTGCGGGACGATGGTGTTCTCCACGTCGGAGGAGACGCCGGAACCGCGGGTGCGGAACACCGAGTCCATCTCGTCGAAGAACACGATCACCGGAGTGCCCTCGCCGGCCTTCTCCCGCGCCCGCTGGAAGATCAGCCGGATGTGCCGCTCGGTCTCACCGACGTACTTGTTGAGCAGCTCGGGGCCCTTGATGTTGAGGAAGAAGCTGGTGTGGCGATCCTTCCCCTCCCGCTCGGCGATCTTCTTGGCCAGCGAGTTCGCCACCGCCTTGGCGATCAGCGTCTTGCCGCAGCCGGGCGGGCCGTAGAGCAGGATGCCCTTCGGCGGCCGGAGCTGGTGCTCGCGGAACAGGTCGGAGTGCAGGAACGGCAGCTCCACCGCGTCGCGGATCTGCTCGATCTGTGCCTGGAGGCCACCGATGTCCTCGTAGTTGACGTCGGGCACCTCCTCCAGGACCAGTTCCTCGACCTCGCTCTTCGGGATCCGCTCGTACGCGTACGCCGAGCGGGGCTCGATCATGAGCGAGTCGCCGGCCCGGATCGCGCTGCCGATCAGGGTCTCGGCGAGGTGCACGATGCGCTCCTCGTCGGAGTGCGACACCACGAGCGCCCGGTCACCCGGAGCGCCCTCCGGGCCCGCCAGGATCTCCTTGAGCATCACCACCTCGCCGACCCGCTCGTAGCCGAACGCGTCGACGATGTTGAGCGCGTCGTTGAGCAGGACCTCCTGGCCACGGCGCAGCTCGTCGACCTCCAGCGAGGGCGAGACCGCCACCCGGAGCTTGCGCCCGCCGGTGAACACGTCCACCGTGCCGTCGTCGTGCTTGGCCAGGAAGACGCCGTAGCCACTCGGCGGCTGGGCGAGACGGTCGATCTCCTCCTTGAGCGTCACGATCTGCGCGCGAGCCTCCTTGAGGGTGCTCACGAGCCGCTCGTTGTTCTCGGTCAGCCGCGCCAACTGTGCCTGCGTGGCCGCCAGCCGCTCTTCGAGCTGCCGGACGTGTCGGGGGCTTTCGGTCAACTTGCGCCGCACCAGAGCGAGTTCCTCTTGCAGGAACGCGACCTGCGTGGAGAGATCGTGGGCTTCCTTTTCCCACCGTGCGGCGCGCGAGTCCGCGTCGTCGCTGCGTGCCACGTCCCACCTCCCCGGGGGGCTTGAACGTTCTGACCTAACACTAGCCGCTATGAGCCCGATTCGGTCCACAGCAACGCGCTCGTCACCGAAGCTTGATCGCGAAGGGCTGGTCGCGGGGCGGGTACGGGCGTTCGGGTACCGTCGGAGTGTGGGACGGGAGAACATGGGGGGTGCTTCGTGACCGACGTCGCGACCGACCAGTTGCAGGTCTGGGTGGATCAGGACCTCTGCACCGGTGACGGGCTCTGCGTGCAGTACGCGCCGGAGGTCTTCGAGTTCGACGTCGACGGCCTGGCGTACGTCAAGGGCCCGGACGGCGAGCTGCGGCAGGCCCCCGGCGCCCGGGTGGACGTGCCGGAGCACCTGCGCCTCGAGGTGATCGACTCGGCGAAGGAGTGCCCGGGCGAGTGCATCCACGTCGTGCGCGGCAGCGACGGCGTCGAGGTGGCCGGCCCGGAGGCCGAGGACTGAGCGGAGACGGACACGACGGGCCGGGGACACGTCCCCGGCCCGTCGTGCGTCCGCCTCAGAGCAGGGGCCGGCCGACCACCGAGGCGACCAGCCGGGCGAACTCCTCCAGCCGGGCGATCTGCCCCGCCCCGCCGTCGTCGAGGGTCTTGCCGAAGCGCAGCGCGTCGTGCCGGGGCGCGCCGACCGCCTCGTCGCTGGGCGGCGCCTCGTCGAGTGAGCTGAGCAGCAGGTACACGTCGATGCTGTCGACCCGTACGGTGCCGTTGTCGGCGCGCATGAGCCGCCGCCGGCAGCCGACCTCGGTGACGGTGGACAGCGGCACCACCCGCAGCGACGAGGTCATCGCGCCGGGCGGCCCCTCCCCCGGCGGCACGTCCTCGCCGTGCCAGAGCACCAGCCGGCTGCCGTCGCAGACGACGACCTCCTGCCACACCCCGTTCACCTCGTTGACGAAGCGCTCCAGCGTGAAGCCGAGCACGGACGCGCCGCGCAGCACGCCGTCGAGCGCCTCCAGCGCGATGTCCGGGTCACGCAGGTACGCCCGGGCGGCCGACTCCAGGTCGGTGTAGGGCGACCAGTCCGGGAAGACGGCGGGCAGGTCGCCGTTGCCGTAACCGGGGTTGCTCACGCCGCCTCCCGCCGACCCGCGCCGCGGCGCCACCATCGGTTTCGGTCACCGGCACGGGCGCGCCGCCCGACGCGCGCCCCGATCCGCTCGCTCATGCCACCGTCTCCACCCGCTCAGGTGTCGTCCCCACCGGCACACATGATCCGCCCGTGCGCGCGCGTCCGCGCGGCGGGGGTCAGGACTGCTCCGGCTCCTCCGCCGCGCGGGCGGCCGCGGCGGCGCGCAGGGCGTCGCGGCGCTGCGCGTACGCCTCGGCGCCCTTGCTGGGCTTGCGCCGGCGCGGCGGCGCGGTGACCCCGGGGGCGAGCTTGCGGGCGGAGACCAGGAACGCGGTGTGGGCGATCATCCGGTGGTCCGGGCGCACCGCGAGCCCTTCGGCGTGCCAGTCGCGCACCAGCGACTCCCAGGCGCGCGGCTCGGTCCAGCCACCGCGCTCGCGCAGCGCCTCGACCAGCTCGGACAGCTGCGGGGTGGTAGCCACGTAGCCGATCAGCACGCCGCCCGGCACGAGCGCCCGCTCGACCATGTCGAGCATCTCCCACGGGGTGAGCATGTCGAGGATGATCCGGTCGAATCCGGTCTCGGCGCAGTCGGCGACGTCGCCGACGTGCAGGTTCCAGGCCGGGTGCGGGCCGTTGAAGAACGCCTCGACGTTGCGGCGGGCGATCTGGGCGAAGTCGTCGCGCAGCTCGAACGAGTGCAGCTCGCCCTCGGTGCCGACGGCCCGCAGCAGCGAGCAGGACAGCGCGCCGGACCCGGCGCCGGCCTCCAGCACCTTGGCGCCGGGGAAGATGTCGCCCATGGCGACGATCTGCGCCGAGTCCTTCGGGTAGATCACCTGGGCGCCGCGCGGCATGGACAGCACGTAGTCCGACAGCAGCGGCCGCAGCGCCAGGAACGCGGTGCCGCCGCCGGCGGTGGTGACCACGCTGCCGTCGGGCAGGCCGATCAGGGTGTCGTGCTTGAGGATCCCGCGGTGGGTGTGGAACTCCTTGCCCGGCTCCAGCGTCACGGTGTGCATCCGGCCCTTCGGGTCGGTCAGCTGGACCCGGTCGCCCGGCCGGAACGGCCCGCGATGGACCGGGGGCAACGCCGGGACGGTGGAGATCTCTGCGGTCACGTGTTCGTCTTCCGTTCGGGTTCCAGGAGCTGGGCGAGATCCGCGATGTGCAGCACGCCGACCACATCTTCGCCTGCCGTCACGACGTACTGCGCGCCCGGGTGGGTGCGCACGGTCTCCAGCACGCGCTCGCCGTCCGCCCCGAGCGGCAGGGCCGGCACGGCGGACAGGTCGCGGGCCACCTCGTCCACCGCGACCCACGGCCTCCGTTCCGGGGGTACGGCGGCGACGCGGGCCGGGTCGACCAGGGCGACGGTACGGCCGGCCGAGTCGACCACGCCGAGTGCCGCCTCGGGGGTGCCCGCCTCGTCGCGGCGGCGCTGGGCCTCGGCCAGCGGCGTGCCGGTGGGCACCGGCAGCACCGTGCGGGCAAGCCGGGCCAGGTCGACCAGGTGCAGCCGGCGGCCGATGCGCGCCAGCCGGATCGACTGGCCGGCGCCGCGCCACAGCGTCAGCGCGACGAGCAGCAGCAGCGGCAGGGCCAGGGGTGCCAGTGCCCGGCGCATGGTGAGCACCACGACCAGCACCAGCGTGCCCAGCGCGACGGCCCGGCCCACCCAGCCGGCCACCTCGGTGCCGCGGTGCCGGTCGCGGGTGAGCGCCCACACGGCGGCGCGAAGCGCCCGTCCGCCGTCCAGTGGCAGGCCGGGCAGGCTGTTGAAGATCGCCACCACCACGTTGCTCACCGCGAGCTGGAAGGCGAGCTGGTGGCCGAGCGTGCCGGCGGGCAGGGCGAGGGTGGCGGCGACCGCGCCGGCGCCGAGCACCGCGGAGACGGCCGGGCCGGCCAGGGAGATCAGCAGCTCGACCCGGGGGCTGGGGGCGTCGCGGTCCATCTCGGTGTAGCCGCCGAGCAGTTCCAGGGTGATCCCCCGCACACCGATGCCGTACCGGCGGGCGGTCAGCGCGTGCCCCAGCTCGTGCAGCAGCACGGAGCCGAGCAGCGAGATCACGAAGCCGAGGCCGACCAGGTAGCCGCCGAGCGGGCCGAGGTCGAGCTGGCGGCGGGCCAGTGCCGCGTACAGCACTGTGACCACGACGGTGAGCAGCAGCATCGAGGCGTCGACGCGCAGCGGCACCCCGAGGACCCGGCCGAGGCTGAGCCCCGGCCGGCGGGGTCCTCGGCTCCGCTGCTGCACCGGCCCGATGCTACGTGAGCTGAGCTTCGGCGAGCCCCGCAGCCGTGGACGACTGAGGGCGCCACGGTTGCGGATCATGCTCCGGTGCGGCGACGCCGGTCCTGTCACACGCGTGCCCTAACCTTCCGGGCATGACGGCGGAACCGATGATCGACAGTCACGGCGACCAGACGGCGGCACCAGCGCCGGTCACCGTGCGGGCCTCGTTGTCGCCGTCGCGGGCGGCCGACTTCAAGACCTGCCCGCTGCTCTACCGGTTCCGTAGCATCGACCGGCTGCCCGAGCGGCCGACCGTCGAGCAGGCCCGGGGCACGCTCGTGCACGCGGTGCTGGAGCGACTGTTCGACCTGCCGGCCTCTGCGCGCACCCCGGAGTCGGCCGGTGACCTGGTCGCCCCGCAGTGGGACCGGCTGGTCACCGAGGAGCCGGAGCTGGCCACGCTGTTCGCCGACGGCGACGCCGTCGGGCCGCAGGAGTTCCTCCGGTCGGCGACGGCGCTGCTGGACGGCTACTTCGCGGTGGAGGATCCGCGCCGGCTGGAACCGGCCGAGCGCGAGGCGCTCATCTCCGCGGTGGTCGACGACGAGTTGCTCATCCGGGGCTACCTCGACCGGCTCGACGTGGCGCCGGACGGCGCGCTGCGGGTGGTCGACTACAAGACCGGCGGGGCGCCGCGGGAGGCGTTCGAGGCGCGGGCGCTGTTCCAGCTCAAGTTCTACGCCCTGGTGCTGTGGCGAACCCGGGGCGTGGTGCCGCGGGTGCTGCGGCTGCTCTACCTCAAGGACGCCGAGGTCTGCGACTACGCGCCGGACGCCGACGAGCTGGTGCGCTTCGAGCGCACCGTGGTGGCGCTGTGGCGGGCGATCGAGCAGGCCACCGCCCGGCAGGACTTCCGTCCCCGGCCGAGCCGCCTGTGCGACTGGTGCAACCACCAGGCGCTGTGTCCGAGCTACGGCGGGACGCCGCCGCCGTTCCCGACGCCCGCCGCCGCACCCGACCCGCTGGTGGACGCCCGCTCCCGCCCGGTGGCGCCCGGCGCCGACGAGTGACCTCCGCTCCTGCCGGCGGGTGCCCGGGCTGACGCCTGGCCGGACGGCCCCGTATCGGCGGGCGATCCCGCGCAGGGCCAGCACGCAAGAGCGCCC